>NZ_JAJB01000042.1:0-63972 GCF_000583215.1 Brevibacterium sp. VCM10 | reverse complement strand
GGATCACCGGCACCGAGGTGGCCACCGTCGTCGCCGGCCGCACCGACGCCGGCGTCCACGCCCGCCGCCAAGTCGTCCACATCGATCTGGGCGATGCGGCGATCGAGAAGCTCATCGGCCAGTCGAATCGATCCGCCGAGGTGGCCCTGCTTTCGCGTCTGCGTGGAGTCCTCGCCGCCGGTGAGTTCCACGACATCGTCGTCCACGCCGTGACCGAGGTGTCCGAGGACTTCGACGCTCGGTTCTCCGCGCTGTGGCGGTCCTATCGGTACCGATTGGCCGACCACCGGTCCTTCATCGACCCGCTGCTGACTCCGGTGACGCCACGCCACAAGGGCGAGCTCGACGCCGAAGCCATGGCCGAGGCCGCGAGCGAGGTCCAGGGACTCCACGATTTCCTGCCGTTCTGCAAACCCCGCGAGGGAGCGACGACGATCCGCACGCTCCATGAGCTGCGAGTCGAGCGTGACCAGGACGCTGTGATCACCATCGATCTGCGCGCCGACGCCTTCTGCCACCACATGGTCCGAGCCCTGGTCGGCGGGCTCATCAAGGTCGGTTCGGGCAGCTGGGACGTCACCCGCCCCGCCGAGCTCATCGCCGAGGCGGACGCCGGGCTGACCCCGGATGTGCCAATGTTCGTCACGCCTGCCGAAGGGCTCGTCCTCACCGAGGTCGGCTACCCGGCACCCGAGGACTACGCGGCTCGGAACGCCCAGACGATGGCCCGCCGCGACCACGAATAGGCCGGGGGTTCGGCGGGTGCGTCGGCCGATGCATCAAGACGCCTTCTATCGCGCAATTCTCGATTATGTGAGAATTCCTCTTTCCAGGTGTGAGAATCCTGTGTAGATTCACATGTAAGTAACTTTCAGTTCGCATTGGCACTGCAGGATGGAATCCGTCTTCATCCCCACCAGCACGGTTGATGTGCGCTTCACTGAACGATCGAAGGAACCGAATACATGTCGAAACTTGTGACCAAAGTGCTGGGTGCCGGCGCTGCAGTGTCGATGCTGACCCTGCCCGGCCTCTCACCGGCCGTTGCGGCCCCCTCTCTGGGCAACGGAAACTCCGCCGCAGACAGCGTCACGACGCCGAGCGAATCGGCGCCCGCTGACCCCGAGCAGTCGTCGAACGAATCATCCACCGGCGGCAAGTCCGAGACGGCGGAGGATGCCGCCGGCGATGAGCAGGACTCCGGCAGCGCTGCGCAGTCGGCGCCCGAGGGCACCGCGGTCCAGCTGCTCAACATCACCGACTTCCACGGACGCATCTCCGAGGCAGGCACTCAAGTCGCCTCGGTGGTCGAAGACGAGCGCGCGAAGTTCGGCACCGGCGGCGACAATGCGGGCACCGCGCTGCTGTCGACCGGTGACAACATCGGCGCCTCGACCTACACTTCCTCGTCGCAGAACGACACCCCCACCCTCGATGTCCTGGGCGCCATGGGACTCGACGCTTCGGCTGTCGGCAACCACGAATTCGACAAAGGCATCGATGACCTGACAGGCCGCGTGAGCGACGAAGCCGATTTCCCGTACTCGGCAGCCAACGTCTACGACAAGGGAACCCAGAACGTCGTCGACGGTCTCGACGAGTACTCCATCGTCGACGTGGCGGGGGTCAAGATCGCCGTCATCGGCGTCGTCACCAAGGACACGACCTCGCTCGTCTCCCCGGACGGCATCGCCGATCTCGATTTCGGCGATCCCACGGACGCAGTCAACCGCGTCGCTGACGATCTCGAGAGCCTGCCCGAGGACGAACAGCCGGATATGACGGTTGTGGAGGCCCACCTCGGTGCGTCATCGACCGAGAGCCTCGAGGAAGCGAAAGCGTCGAACGCCGAGTTCAAGAAGCTCGTCACGGAGGCCGATGCCTCGGTCGACGCCATGTTCACCGGTCACACCCACATGCCGTATGCCTTCGAAGCCCCTGTGCCCGGCGAACCCGACCGGACTCGTCCCGTCATCGAGGCCGGCAGCTACGGCGAATACGTCGGGCAGGTGACCATGAGGGTCGATGGGAACAGCAACTGGCAGGCCAGCGGCATCGACCTCATCGACACCGAGGACAAGAGCTATGACTCCGAGGTCGTCGACAAGGTCGCCGGCATCATCAGTGACGCAGAGGAGAAGGCCAAGGAACTCGGTTCCGAGGTCACCGGAACGATCAGCGAGGACATCACTCGAGCGACCAAGGACGGCGAAGAAGACCGCGGTGCCGAGTCCACGCTGGGCAACCTCGTTGCCGATGCGCTCAAGGAAGGTGTCGAGGAGACCCAGCTGGAAGAAGCTGACTTCGGTGTCACGAACGCTGGCGGACTGCGCACCGACCTGCTCTGCGACCAGATCTACAACAATGAGGACAAGTGCGAAGTCACTGTCGCCGAACTCAACGGAGTGCTTCCCTTCGCCAACGACCACGGCGTTGTGACGTTGAAGGGTGAGGACGTCATCGGCGTGTTCGAGGAACAGTGGCAGCCCGACGATGCGTCGCGCCCGTTCCTCCACCTGGGCGTCTCCGATGACGTCGACGTCGTCTACGACAGCGACGCGGACAAGGGCGAGCACGTGAAGTCCGTCAAGGTCGATGGCGAGGAGATCGATCCGAACAAGGACTACCGGGTTGCGACGCTGAGCTTCCTCGCCGCTGGTGGTGACAACTACACCTCCTTCGCCAAGGGCGACTTCGAACAGTCGGGACTCACCGACTTCGAGACCTGGGAGAACTACTTCAACAAGCACCAGGCCGAGGGCGAGGACGTTGCCCCGGACAAGAACGAACGACAGGCCGACGCGGCCAAGGACGTCATCGACAATGGTGAGCTGACCGCCGAGTTGACCGGGCCTAAGGCCATCAAGCCGGGCGAGAGCGCCGAGTTCGTGCTCAAGACGGATGCGAAGTCCGAGGTCCCCGGTCCCGTCGACGTCACCGTCGACCTGCCGGATGGCTATACCGCCGAGGCGGCCGCACAGTCCAAGGCCCAGTCGGCTACCGCCGGCGTCACCAAGGGCAAGGCTCCCGAGGTCAGCGCCGAGGCGGCTGCCACGACGATCACGCTCGACTCGATTCCGGCGGGGGAGTCCGAGACTCCGGTGACCGTGACCGCGCCGACAGATGCGTCCGGCGAAGTGACCGTCACGGTCAGCGTGCAGGCGAACGCCGAGGGTCCGTGGTGGGATGACAACCCGCTGCCGCTGGCTCACGAGTTCGAAGCCACCGCTGCCGTCGGTGACGACGCGAACGCCTCGGCCGGCGACGACGGTTCGGCCGACGGTTCGGCCGACGGTGGCAATGCCGACGGCGGTGCCGCTGACGGCGGAGACAGCGCGGCCGGCGGCAACGCTGACGGCGGAGACAGCGCGGCCGATGGATCCGATAACGGTTCGTCGAATGCCGGTGGCGGAGCCGACGGTGCGAATGCGTCTGCCGACGGTGGTTCGGCCGATGGTTCCGGGGCCGACGCGAACGGTTCGAAGGACGGCGGCGACCTGCCGCGCACCGGCTTCGAGACCTTCAACATCGTCGCTGCGGCTCTGGCTCTCATCGTCGCAGGCGGCACAGCGGTCACGATCGTCCGCCGCCGCAAGCTCAGCCTCCAGAGCTGAGTCGGCTGCTCAGCACCACCTGACGCTCAGGCGAGACCATCGCCGAGACCGGCGGGGCCGGAGAGTTCATCTCTCCGGCCCCGCCGTCGTCGGCCCTGCCGTCGTCCGCAGACGCTTTTCGATCGGAGAGTCGTCTTCGCGGGGTATCCCTCACCGGTAGTGCCGCACCCGCGCGCTGCTTGCAAATAAGCGCCGCTGCACAGGGGCGTTGTGTCGCTGCGGGGGTGGTTTGCGAGGAAGTGCGGCTGCTGACGCTGCCGGTGCGTGATGCTCGCAGAGTCAGGAGTGCTGCGTTGCGTCACCGGAGGCGCCACCGGCTGCCGGGACCGGAGGCGGCACCGGCCGCCGGGACCGGTGGGCGGCCGGCGCGGAAAGTCTCGAGGTGAGTGAGCACCGGGACGAGGAAGAGGATGCCGACTGCCGGGACCACGATGCCCGAGTCGTTGATGAGGGTGCCGACGCCCAACAGGATCGCCAAGCTGATCATCGCAGCTCTCAACAGCGGAACCCGCCGGTAGGTGTCTTGGAGTCCCCGCAGCCGGAAACGCTGCGGATCCAGCGCCATCCAGAACACGCCGATGATGATGAGCGGGAGCACCAGAGTCATCCACGACTGGGTGAGGATGTCGATGTTCATCCCGATCTTGCGAGCCAGCACGCTGAGCGCCTGCCCGCTGATGATCGAATCGAAGAACCGGCCGAAGTGCGTGCGCTGATCGGCCGGTCGCAGCCAGTCGAGGAACAGCACGGTGAGCATGACGAAACCGGCGATGCCCACCGTCAGCCCCAGCCGTTTGAGTGAGAACCGGATGCTCGCCGCAGCCAGCACGAGGTAGGCCACCCCGATGATGAGTGTCGGCACGGACCCGAACTTCGTCCCCAACCCCGGAGCGGCCAAGATGACGCACGAGACGAGGACGGGCACAGTGACGATGAGAACACGGTGCAGCGGCTTCGACACCAGGGACGCGAAGCCTGCGACCGCCAGCAGCAGCGCACAGCAGTACAGCGCCAGCGCCGAGTTCCCGATCCCGTAGAACCGGGAGGCGATGAGCAGCGGCTCGCCCAGCAGTGTCGACATCTGCAGCTGGGACCCGGTGAGGACGTCGTAGGCGAGCACGGCGACGGTCACGGTGGACACGAAGAGCACCGGCCCGAACGTGTGCCGCCGCCAGGGGCCGAGCAGCGCCAGCACGCCGAGCAGCAGCGACCACCCCGCCAGAGCACCGAGCATCGCGATGTCCGGATTCGTCGCCCGCTCCCACGGCACGGTGTTGACCAGATACGTCGAGATCGGCATCGCCGCGAACACGACACCGAGGCGGTACGCCCCGGAATGGACGAGCTCCCGGTGGTTCTTGCGCATGAACCACGCCAATGCCAGCAGCCCGACCATGAGCGTGGCAACGACGGGGAAGAACCAGGTCGACAGATCGTTCTGCGTCTTCACCGCCACCTGGCGGTCGAGCACGGCCTGATAGCGCGAGTGCCAATCGGATCCGTGCGCTCCCGAGGTCATCGGTGCCCCGGCCGCATTGTCCATCTCCTCGGCCCCTGACAGAGCCACGAGCGTCGGTGCCAGGTCGGGCACCTGCACCAGCCCCGGCTGCCGCGTCGACGAGGAGGTGAGCAGCCCCGCCGGCGCTCCCGGTTCGACCATCATCGTCGCCTGCATCGACGAGCCTTCGTGCGTGCCGTCGGCGATCGAGGAGAACACCACGGGAACGGTTCCCTCGCCGAGGCGGTTCGGCCGATCCGCACTCATCCACCCCGTCGATTCGAGGATGTCCCCGACCTGTGCATCGAGATTCTTCAGAGAGTAGCCGTCGGCGGCGGTGTTGCCGAGATCGACGAGGGTGAGCTCACCGTCAGAGGCCGATTTCGCCACGTCCGTTCCCAGGTCGGGCCCAACGGGCGACCAGTTCTCGACATGGCCGGAAGGGGAGGCGGCAGCGATCGCGGCACCGTTGCCGAAGGCGCGGATATCGGGCACCGCCTCGGCCAGCGCCCCGAGGGACGCATCGTAGTTGTCACCGCGGGCCACCTGCGCGTAGACGTCCCAATCGGCGACCCAGCCGTCGAGCGGCGAGGC
Source organism: Brevibacterium sp. VCM10 (assembly GCF_000583215.1). Classification (NCBI taxonomy): domain Bacteria; kingdom Bacillati; phylum Actinomycetota; class Actinomycetes; order Micrococcales; family Brevibacteriaceae; genus Brevibacterium; species Brevibacterium sp. VCM10. The sequence continues at coordinate 58,266 of NZ_JAJB01000042.1, read as the reverse complement.
CGGTACGCGGCACTGATCGCGGGGTTCGTCGGCGGCTCGCCGTCCCGATCCGAGCCCCAGCCAGCCGTCGACCGGGCAGCTCGTCGAGCGCACGCTGCGCGGGGTGATCGTCCCGATCTGCCCGCCCTTCATCAGCACCCACAGGTGCGGTGTGGTGCGCGGGTCGAGGTCCTCGAAGCGGAACCCGGAGACGTTGATCGACACGACCCCGGACTTCGCGGAGGGGGCCCCTCCCTCACCCTCGCCCGAAGCCGGGCCCGCGGCCGGGGCTGCCTGCCCGGCGTGGGGCAGACCGAGGACGAGCAGCGCGATGGCGAGCATCGCGAGGAGAACTCGGGTGGCCGGGGAGGTCACGGGGGCGCTCATCGGTGGGCCTCCTCGTCGTGTTCAGCACTGAGCGCCAGCAGGAAGGGCAGCAGAACCATGGCCCCGGTCGAGGGCACGGCGACCCCGGAATCGGTGAGCACGAGCCCGACGCCGAGCCCGGTGGCGGCGGCGAGGAATCCATAGTGCAGGTCGGAATCGGCGAAGAGCTGGGGGAGCCGACCCCGCCACTTGTTGACCAGGCGCCCGGTGCGGCTGCCCGCGTGAACGCGGGGGAAGTGGAGGAGGTAGCGGAGGAAGATGAGGATCGCGATGACCGCGAGCGGGGTGACAATCGCCAGGGCCGGGTTGATCTGGATGATGTGGAGGTTCGCGCCGAGCTTGCGGCCGATCACCTGCAGGGCCTCACCGGTGACGATCTGGTCGAAGAACGTGCCGAAGTGTGAGCGTGCCCCGGCCGGGCGCAGCCAGTCGAGGAAGGCGATGCCGATGAGGATCGCCAGCGAAGACAGACCGATGAGGGCGAGGCGCAGCAGAGTCAGTCGGATCTTCGTCAGCAGCGCCACCAGGACCATGAGGCCGGCGAGGATGGCGATCGTGCCGCCGAACTTCGCACCCCAGGACGGGTTCCCGGAGACGAACACGGCTGCCAGACCGATGACGATCGGCACGACGATCACGGCTTTTCGCCGGCCGCGCGCCCGCAGCCACGACACCACGACACCTAAGAAGATGAAGAGGCTGACGATGAAGATCGCCGCACCCTGATTGCCGAGCCCGTAGTAGCGGCCGCCGACGATCGGGTTGTAGCCGAGCAGCGAGTTCGCCTGCAGATGGGACCCGGTGGCCAGGTCGGCAGCGAGGATGAGCAGGTTCGCCCCGGCCAGAGCGCCGACCCGTCCCCGCCAGGTCCGCCCCCACGGTGGGATGAGGGCGAGGACGAACAGGACGGCAGCCGTGCCGACGACCGAGAGGAACAGGCCGAGTCCGGGATCGGCCGTCCGCGACCAGGGTACGAGCCCGGCGAGGAACGCCCCCATCGGCAGCGACGCGACGGCCAGGGACACCCAGCCGAGGAAGCGGTGGACGTGGGCAGCTCGGGTGGCGCCGCCTCGGCGACCGAGGATGGAGCGGTTGAGCAGAATCGCACACGCGATGAAGAGGACGTAGAAGATGATGTCGAGGGTGATGGAGAACGTCGAGAGATTCTGGTGGATCGTCGTCGACTTCTGCGCCTCGGCGACGAGATCGTCGATGCGCTGCTGCGGATCATCATCGGTGGGGGTGGAATCGAAGCCGACGGCGCGCGGGGAATCGACGTCGAGGACATCGAGGATGCCGGGTGCCAGATCCGTGATCTGCAGCAGCCCCGGGGTGCGGGTCGTCGCCGAGGACAGGGACCCGGGTTCGAAGCCCGGGCCCGCGGCGATGAACGCCCGCAGCTGCGGCAGACCGGAACTGTCACCGAGGCCGGCGACGATGATCGTCGGATCCGCGGCCCCGTCCTTCGCGTTCTCCCGCATTTCCTGCAGACGCACGCCGAGGCGGCGGTCGGCTTCGGCGACGCGGGCCTCCCGATCGAAATCCGGCGGAACCGTATAGGAGTAGTTCGGGATCGGGTCGAACAGCCAGGAGCGGATGCCGATCGCACCGAGGTCGACGACGCCGAGGCGGCAGTCCGTGGCGGTCGCATCCTCCGTGAAGTTCGTCACCACCCCGTCGTCGTCCGCGGTGGCATAGGCTGCGCCGGGACCTTCGGCGGCGACGCAGGGTTCGAGCAGGGAGTGCGCATCGGTTGCGGTGGTGCCGGCGGGCACGGCTTCACCGGCGTCGATGACGGTGCGCGCGAGCATCCCGTAGTCGACGGTGTAGCCGGAACCGATGTTGGGCTCCGTGACCGCGTCGAAGCCCTCGATCCGCGCGGTCGTCGCTCCCGCAGCGGATTCGTCGGCATGAGCTTCATCACTGTCGTCGGCGTCCTTCGCCGAGGCGGCCCCGTCCTCGGCGTCCACGGAACTGTCCGTGGTGGGGGCGATCATCGTCGGGCATCTGGCCGAGTCATCGGCGTCGGCATCCTCGGCGGCGGGGGAGGGGCCGGCCTGCGCGCGGGCGCCCGCGCCGAAGGACAGCCAACCCGATGCCGGGCAGGTGGCCGCGCCGATCGTGCGCACGTTGAGATTCGCGGCCGCACCCTCGGAGAGGAGGCGGTAGAGGTTCGGGGTGCGCTCGCGATCGATATCATCGATGGTCAGACCCGGAATGCCGAAGACGACCGTCTGCCCGGCCGGGGGTCTGCTGGTGTCGGTGGACTGCGCGGAGGATGCGCTGACGTTGGCAGCCGAATCCTCGGTCGATGCCGTGCTGTCCGTTGATGCCGAGCCGTCGGTTGATGCCGACGCGGAGGCGGAGCCGAGTCCGAGGCCTGCCGTCAGGAGCCCGAACAGCAGACCCAGCATCAGGATTCTCAATGCGGGAAGTCGGAAGAGCAGGCTGGAATGAGTCGGCACAGATCAATACTATCGGCTCAGGTTTCGAGCAGCCCTGAGACCGCTCTGGGCGTTTGCTCCCCGGGCCTGCGGCCATGTATATTTGATTGTCGTTGTGTGTGCTTGTCGCACTCCCTTACATAGCCTCATGCGTTGCAGGCCCGTAGGTGAGGGGAATGCGTCGATAGGTTCACCCGATTGAAGACAACCAGCGCTTGAGACCCATTGGACTCACGACCCGATGAGGACCCGGCGCTGCACTGAACACAGATACGAAAAGAAGGCTACTTTTGCGTACGTATACAGCTAAGCCCGGTGACGTTGAGCACCAGTGGCACGTCATTGACGCCACTGACCAGGTGCTCGGTCGCCTTGCTTCGCAGGTTGCACGGCTCCTGCGCGGCAAGCACAAGACCACGTTCACTCCGAACTCGGACACCGGTGACTTCGTCATCATCATCAACGCCGACAAGGTCGCGCTGACAGGTGCGAAGCTCGAGAAGAAGCGCGCTTACCGCCACTCCGGTTACCCGGGCGGTCTCAAGAGCGTGAACTATGCCGAGCTCCTCGCCACCCACCCCGAGCGTGCAGTCGAGAAGGCTGTCGCCGGTATGGTCCCGAAGACTCGTCTCGGACGTGCCCAGATGCAGAAGCTGAAGGTCTATGCAGGTGCCGAGCACCCGCACGCCGCTCAGAATCCGCAGCCGTACGAACTCAGCCAGGTCGCGCAGTAAGCGCCTGAGCTCTAGACATCCCGAGGAGAACCGTGGCTGATACCACCAACGCGACAGAAACTGTCGAAGAAGAGATCACCGAATACACTTCCGAGACTCCCGCATCCGCTGGCCTGGGCGAAAGCACCGCCGGTGGACGTGGACAGTCCCTGACCGCTCCCGGCAACGGAGTCGGCCGCCGCAAGCAGGCAATTGCTCGCGTGCGCCTCGTCCCCGGCACCGGTGAGTGGACCATCAACGGACGTACTCTCGAAGAGTACTTCCCGAACAAGCTGCACCAGCAGCTCGTCAACGAGCCCTTCACCCTGCTCGACCTGGGCGGACGCTTCGACGTCATCGTCCGGATCTCCGGCGGTGGACCCTCCGGCCAGGCCGGCGCCGTCCGCCTCGGCGTGGCCCGTTCGCTCAACCAGATCGACGCGGAGTCCAACCGCGCCGAGCTGAAGAAGGCCGGATACCTCAGCCGCGATGCTCGCGTTCCTGAGCGCAAGAAGGCCGGTCTCAAGAAGGCCCGCAAGGCACCTCAGTTCTCGAAGCGCTGATCTCGCTGGCGAACCGACTGCGGCTGGTCTGCCACTGAGTCGCAGTCATCGACAGTTCAGCATCATGAACATGAGAATGCGGTCCCGAACCTGGTTCGGGGCCGCATTTCTCATATCCGGACTCATCTCACACGGTCACTGACGTGGCCGCAGGTGCACTCGGCCGCCTCGGCGAAGGTGCCGATATCACGGCCGACACCCCGCGGATCGACTAAGATCGACTCCGACATTGACGAAAGGATCCCCACCATGTCTCGACTCTTCGGCACCGATGGAGTGCGCGGACTGGCCAATCGCGACATCTCGGCCAAACTCGCGCTCCAGCTCTCGGTCGCAGGTTCGCGCGTGCTCAGCCGCGGCTGGACGGGCGAGAAGCGCCCCTTCGCCGTGGTCGGACGTGACACTCGCGTGTCCGGCGAATTCCTCTCCGCCGCACTGAGCGCCGGCATCGCCTCGACGGGAGTCGACGTCCTCGACGCGGGCATGCTGCCGACGCCGGGCATCGCCCAGGTCGTCAAGGACACCGGTGCCGCCTTCGGCGTCGTCATCTCCGCCTCCCACAACCCCATGCCCGACAACGGCATCAAATTCTTCGCCGCAGGAGGAACGAAGCTCGACGACGCCGTCGAAGACGAGATCCTCGCCATCTTCGACCAGGACTGGGATCGTCCGACCGGCGCGGACGTCGGTCGGATCGCCCGCTACCCGGCCGCTGCCGACGAGTACACCGAACACCTTGTGCGCTGTGTCGACGCCGACAATGTGCGCCCGCTGTCGGGACTCAAGGTCGTCGTCGACTGCGCTCACGGTGCGGCCTCCATCGTCGGACCCGCCGCACTGCGTCAGGCCGGCGCCGAAGTCATCGTCTCCGCCGCCGAACCCGACGGCTTCAACATCAACGACGGTGTCGGTTCGACCCACCTCGAACCGCTGCAGCGCCTCGTCGTCGAGACCCAGTCCGATCTGGGCGTGGCCTTCGACGGTGACGCCGACCGCTGCCTGGCCGTGGACTCGCTGGGCCGAGTCGTCAACGGCGACCAGGTCATGGGCATCCTCGCGATCGGGCTCAAGGAGCTCGGTGAGCTGCGCGGCAACACCCTGGTCACCACCGTCATGTCGAACCTGGGCCTGACGCAGGCGATGGACAAGTACGGCATCAGCACCGTGCAGACGGCTGTCGGCGATCGCTACGTGCTCGAACGGATGCTCGCCGACGGGTATGCACTCGGCGGGGAACAGTCCGGACACGTGCTCATGCTCGATCACGGCACCACCGGCGACGGTGTGCAGACGGCACTGCACCTGATGAAGCGGATGGCCGATGCCAAGCGCACCCTGGCCGACCTCGCCGCGGAGATCCCGCAGCTGCCGCAGGCGCTCGTCAACGTCAAGGGCGTGGACAAGAACAACGTCGATCACCCGCAGGTCGCCGCCGCGGTGGCCGCCGTCGAAGCCGAACTCGCCGATACCGGTCGCGTGCTGCTGCGTGCCTCGGGCACCGAGCCGCTCATCCGCGTCATGGTCGAAGCTGCCACCGAGGATGCCGCCGCCGCCCAGGCCGAGCGCCTGGCCGCATCGGTCAAGGAGCACCTCGCGCTGTAGAGCGGTCGTGCCGCCGGCTGCGGCAGTGCCTTGCGGGGCGTCCTCAGCTCGAGGCGAACTGGGTGGCGTAGAGCTCGGCGTAGCGACCGCCGCGGCCGACCAGCTGCTCGTGGGTGCCGGATTCGACGATGCGACCGGCCTCGACGACGAGGATCGTGTCGGCCTGCCGGATCGTCGAGAGGCGGTGGGCGATGACCAGAGCAGTCCGCCCGTGCATCGCCTGGGCCAGGGCCCGTTGGATCGCGGCCTCATTCGTCGAGTCCAACGCCGAGGTGGCCTCGTCGAGCACGACGATCTCCGGGGAGGCCAACAGCATCCGGGCGATCGTCAGCCGCTGACGTTCGCCCCCGGAGAGCCGGTACCCGCGCTCACCGACGACCGTGTCCAGTCCATCGGGCAGAGCATCGATGACACCACGCAGCTGCGCCCGGTCGATGGCATCGAGCATCTGCTCCTCGGTGGCGTCGGGATTGACCAGCGCCAGATTGGCCCGGATCGATTCGTGGAAGACATGACCGTCCTGGGTGACGACGCCGACGGCCTCGCGCAGGTCGGCGAACGACAGGTCGCGGACATCGACTTCGCCGATGGTGATCGTCCCGCCCGTGACGTCGTAGAGCCGCGGCAGCAGCGAAGCGATCGTCGACTTGCCCGCACCTGAGGATCCGACGAGAGCGACGGTGTGCCCGGCGGGAATGGTGAAGCTCAGGTCGTGGAGAACCTCATCGCCGCCGCGGGTGTCGAGCACGGAGACGTCCTCGAGGCTGGCCAAGCTGACCTGCGAGGCGCTGGGGTAGGCGAAGTCGACGTGATCGAATGTCACATCCAGTCCACCGGCGGGCAGAGCCTTCGGCTGCGAGGGTTCCTTGAAATAGGGCACGAGATCGAGGATCTCGAATACGCGTTGGAAGGACACGACTGCGCTCTGGATGTCCAGACGTGCGTTGGCGAGCATCGTCAGCGGTGTGTAGAGCCGGGTGAGCAGCAGTGCCAGGGTCACGACCTGACCGGCGTTGAGGTTGCCGACGACCGCCTGCACACCGCCGACACCGTAGACGAGGGCCAGCGCCAGTGCAGAGACGAGAGTCAGGGACGAGACGAACGTCGACTGCAGCATTGCGACCTTGACGCCGATATCGCGGACCTGACCGGCGCGGTCGGCGAACTCCTCGTTCTCCTGCCGGGGATTGCCGAAGAGCTTGACCAGGGTGGCCCCGGCGGCGGAGAACCGTTCGGTCATGCGCGTCGACATATCGGCGGAGTTGTTCGCCGCTTCGAACTGCAGGTGCGCGAGCTTTCCGCTGAGCATGCGGGTGGGGATGATGAACAGCGGCAGCAGCAGGATCGACAGCACGGTCACCTGCCAGGAGATCGTGACCATGACTCCGACCGTCAACGCCAGGGAGACGAAGTTCGACACGATGCCAGACAGGGTGTTCGAAAATGCCCGCTGCGCACCGATGACATCCGTGTTGAGTCGGGAGACCAGGGCTCCGGTGCGGGTGCGATTGAAGAACGCGATCGGCATCGACTGGACGTGATCGTAGACGGCCGTGCGCAGATCGAAGATGAGTCCCTCGCCGATCCGTGAGGACAGGTACCGGTTCGTGATCGAGATGGCCGCATCGGCGATAGCCAACCCGCCGATGGCCACGGCCAGCCACACGACCGTGGACACGGGACCGCCGCCGGTGATGGCGTTGACGACGTCACCGGCGAGCACCGGATTGAGGACGCCGATGCCGGCGGTGAGCACGGACAGCAACAGAAAGACGATGAGTTTGCGCTTGTGGCGAGTCGCATACCCGCCGATCCGCTTGTAGATGCCCGGTTGGATGCGCGTCTCGGGGGTCTTCTTGCTCTTGACCGAGGAGTACATGAGGTGATGTGCGGACGGCACACTCATAGTGGGTCCCTTTCTGCTGCCGAAACGACCGAGCATGCACGGGGACTCCCGTGACGGCGCGGGGATCGCCCGCCTCCGGTCGCCGCCGCAGGCAGGTGGCCTGCTGACGGTGAGTAGTTCAGTGCACCTGGTGCAACCGCCGGAGGGGTGAAACTATTTCCTCACCGCCCGGCGACTCCAGTCACAGAGCTCCGTCCAGCAACGACTCCAGTCAAAGAGCCCCGCCCGGCAGCCCTGCTCACAGCTTCCGCAGCTGCACCTTCCGGATGGTGTGGTCCGAGGACTTGTGGAGCACGAGATCGGCGCGGCCGCGGCTGGGTTGGACGTTCTCGCGCAGGTTCGGGAAGTTGATGGAGTCCCAGATCTCCGTGGCCAGGGTGATCGCTTCGTCATCGTCGAGCTGCGAGTAGCGGTGGAAGTAGGAGTCCTCGTCCTGGAACGCGCCGTGCTTGAGTTTGAGGAACCGCGAGATGTACCACTGCCGGATATCGCGGGAGCGCGCATCGACGTAGACGGAGAAGTCGAAGTAGTCGCTGATGGCCAAGCCCACGGTTCCGTCCTGACGGGGGCGGGCGGGTTGGAGGACGTTGAGGCCTTCGACGATGAGGACATCGGGGGAGCGCACGACCACCTCGGCGCCGGGAACGATGTCGTAGGTGTGGTGCGAGTACACGGGAGCGCGGACCTCGGGGGCCCCGGACTTTACGGCGGAGATGAACTTGAGCAGCTTGCGCCGGTCGTACGATTCGGGGAATCCCTTCCGCCCGTTGAGGCGGCGACGGTCGAGTTCGGCATTGGGGTAGAGGAATCCGTCGGTGGTGATGAGCTCGACGCGCGGAGTGTCGGGCCAGCGGGCGAGCAGTTCGCGCAGCACACGTGCCGTCGTCGACTTGCCCACGGCCACGGAGCCGGCGACGCCGATGACGAAGGGCGTGCGTTTGGCGTCCTGCGGTTCCAGCCCGCGTTCGTGCAGCGGAGAGAAGAACTCCCTGGTCAGGTCGTGTTTCGCTCGACGTGCGGAGACGTAGAGATTGAGCAGACGGGACAGGGGCAGGTAGACCTGAGCCACCTCGTCGAGGTTGATCCGATCGCCGAGCCCGCGCAGCCGTTCGATGTCGCGCTGCTTCAGCGGCAGGGGAGTGGCCTGGGCGAGCGTGCCCCACACCTCCCGGTCGAATTCCCAGAACGGGGACGTCGTGTCCGGTTCGCTGCGCCGGGCGGTATTGAGTCCGGCGAGCTTGCGCGCACGGTCCAATTGAGGGTCGACATGGCTCATTCCCCCATTGTGTCACGCGTCATGTTCTGCCCCCGCGCCGGGTCGGGCGATGCCCTCACCCTCACCGAGACGGTCCCACCGTGCCCGCGTGCACCCCGGATCGGGCCCATGTGCGCGTGCACCGTGCCCGCGCGCGCCGCGAATCGCACCCGTGTGCGCGTGCGGTTGGTCACGTTGACCCGATCGTGACTCGCCGAAATATACGAGAACGGGCGGGAGTGCGTAAAATCTCCCTCATGTGTGGAATCGTTGGCTATGTATCCAAGGCCCCCGTTGACAATGCCGATCACACGGCGCTCGATGTCGTGCTCGGCGGCCTGAAGAGGCTCGAATACCGCGGCTACGACTCGGCCGGTGTCGCGCTCGTGACCGAAGACGGTCAGCTCGCCTCGGCGAAGAAGGCCGGAAAGTTCTCCGCCCTGACCGAGGAGATCGAGGCCAACCCGCTGCCTGCGGCGCAGACCGGAATCGGCCACACCCGCTGGGCCACCCACGGTGGGCCCACCGACGTCAACGCCCACCCGCACCTGGCCGACGGCGGGAAGCTCGCGCTCATCCACAACGGGATCATCGAGAACTTCGCCCACCTGAAGAAGGACCTCGTCGCCGAGGGCGTCGAATTCCTCTCCGAGACCGACACCGAGGTGGCCGCCGCCCAGTTGGCGAAGAACTACCGGGAGACCGGCGACCTCACCGCCGCGATGCGCAGGACCGCGACCGAACTCGAGGGCGCGTTCACCCTGCTCGCCGTCCACGCCGACGCTCCCGGCCGGGTCGTCGCCGCCCGCCGGAACTCGCCGCTGGTCATCGGCCTCGGCGAGGGGGAGAACTTCCTCGGCTCCGACGTCGCCGCGTTCATCGACTACACCCGCACAGCCGTTGAGATCGGCCAGGACGAAGTCGTCACCATCACCCCGGAGACGGTCACGATCACGGACACCGACGGCAACCCCGTCGAAGGTGAGCAGTTCGAGGTCGACTGGGACACCGCCTCGGCGGAGAAGGGCGGCTTCGCGTCGTTCATGGACAAGGAGATCCACGATCAGCCGCAGGCCGTGGCCGACACCCTGCTCGGCCGCCTCGACACCGAGGGTCGCCTGACGCTCGACGAGATGCACATCGACGAGAACGTGCTCAAGTCCGTCGACAAGATCGTCGTCATCGCCTGCGGCACCGCCGCGTACGCCGGTCAGGTCGCGAAGTACGCGATCGAGCACTGGTGCCGCATCCCCACCGAGGTGGAGCTCGCCCACGAATTCCGCTACCGGGATCCGGTGGTCACGGAGAAGACGCTCGTCGTGGCGATCTCGCAGTCCGGGGAGACCATGGACACGATCATGGCCGTCCGCCACGCCCGTCAGCAGGGCGCGAAGGTCATCGCGATCTGCAATACCTTCGGCTCGACGATTCCGCGCGAATCCGATGCCGCGCTCTACACCCACGCCGGCCCGGAGATCGCCGTGGCTTCGACGAAGGCCTTCCTGTCGCAGGTCGTCGCCTGCTATCTGCTCGGCCTCTACCTCGCCCAGCTGCGGGGCAATAAGTTCCGCGATGAGATCGCATCCATCCTCGCCGAGCTGCAGTCCATCCCGGAGAAGATCCAGCACATCCTCGACGAGACGAAGTCGCAGGTCCTGGCGCTGGCCGACCGCAATCAGGACGTCGATTCCGTGCTGTTCCTCGGTCGTCACGTCGGCTACCCGGTGGCGATGGAGGGCGCGCTCAAACTCAAGGAGCTCGCGTACATCCACGCGGAGGGCTTCGCCGCCGGCGAGCTCAAGCACGGACCGATCGCACTCATCGACGACGGTCAGCTCGTCATCATCGTCGTCCCCTCCAAGCGGGGCCGCGATTCGCTGCATGCGAAGGTCATCTCGAACATCCAGGAAGTCCGCGCCCGCGGTGCGAACACCGTCGTCATCGCCGAGGAGGGCGACGAAGAGGTCGATCAGTTCGCCTCCGAGGTCATCTTCGTGCCCGAGACGACGACGCTCATGGCTCCGCTGCTGACGACCGTTCCGCTGCAGATCTTCGCGATGGAGCTGGCCACGGCCAAGGGCCTCGACGTCGACCAGCCGCGCAACCTCGCGAAGTCGGTCACGGTCGAATGATCCGCCTCGGTGCCGGGCACGACAAGGGTCGGTCCGGCATCTGAGTCGGTGGGGTATCTGAGGAGGTTCGAGTATGGCGATTCTGGGCATCGGCACGGACATCGCCGACGTGCCGCGTTTCGCCGAGCACATCGAACGCGTGCCCGAACTTCTTGATCGCCTGCTCACCCCCGGTGAACAGCTCAAACGCAACGGCAAACGTCGGACCGATGCCTCCCTGGCTGCGCGGTTCTCCGCCAAGGAGGCGCTGAAGAAGGCGATCGGCTTCCCTGGATGGCTGCCGTGGCAGTCCGCCGAGGTGGTCCCCGCCAGATCCGGTGCGCCGAGTTTCCGTCTGCGCGGGCTCGTCCTCGAGCATTTTCGTGCCATCGGGGGCACGAACATCCACCTGTCGATCACCCACGATGCGCACCTGACGATGACGTTCGTCATCGCCGAGGGCGACGGGCCGTCGCTGAGTCCCGACATCGAGGGGATCGCCGAGCACTTCACCCACTCGATGTACGGGAAGGGATCGCGCCTGGGGGAGCGGCCGGAGCAGTAGTTGTTTCGGGGCGCAAGTCAGTGAGCAGGGTCGACATCCCGGCTGCGGTGGCAGCCGGTGGTAATAGACTCAAGGCATGAGCTCACTTCCCAACGCCGCCACCTCCGTCCACCTGCCCACCGCCGATGACGCGAATGACATCGCGCCCGGCCTGGTCACCCTGCGCCGGGCGCTGCACGAGAACGTCGAGGTCGGACTCGACCTGCCGGTGACGCAGAAGCTCGTCCTCGACGCCATCGAAGGTCTCGACGTCGAGGTCACAACGGGGGAGGGGCTGTCGTCGATCGTTGTCGTTCTGCGCGGCGGTGCCCGCAAGGAGGACTCGTCCGGGGTTGTGCCCGCCGTCCTCCTGCGCGGGGACATGGACGGACTGCCCGTCACCGAGGCGACCGGATTCGACTTCGCGGCCACCTCGGGGAGGATGCACGCCTGCGGCCACGATCTGCACACCGCCGGGCTCGTCGGTGCGCTCAAACTCCTCCACCGCGACCGCGACTGCCTGCCCGGCGACGTCGTGTTCATGTTCCAGCCTGGTGAAGAGGGCTTCGACGGTGCCGGAAAGATGATCGACGAAGGAGTCCTCGACGCCGCGGGTCCCCGCGTCAAGGCCGCCTTCGGCATCCACGTCTCCGCCGACGCCGACCTCGGGGTCGCCAGCTCCCGTCCGGGTTCGTATATGGCGGCGTTTTCGAAGATGACGATCACCGTGAACGGCAAGGGCACGCACGCCTCCCGCCCGGCCACCGGCAAGGACCCCATCCAGGTCGGCGCGATGCTCGTGGGCCAGCTGCAGGAATACGTCACCCGCCGCTTCGACATCTTCGACCCGCTCGTGATCACCGTCGGCCAGTTCAACGGCGGCACCGCCCCCAACGTGGTCCCCGACTTCGCGACCTTGGTCGTCAGTGTGCGCACCTTCTCCGAGTCAGTGACGTCCCGCGCCGAGGCGGAGCTGCCTCAGCTCGTCCGTGACCTCGTCGCCGCCCACGGCCAGTCGGCCGACGTCGAGTACGAGCAGATCCTGCCGCCGACGATCAACGACGATGCCGAAGCCGAATTCTTCCTGGCGACCTTCACCGACCTCTTCGGTGAGGAGAGGACCGTGCGCAAGGCGAATCCGCTGCCCGGGTCCGAGGACCTCTCCCGGGTGCTCGACGCCGTGCCCGGAGCCTATGGGCACTTGGGAGTCGCGCTGCCGAACCTGCCGGTCGAAGAACGCGAAGCCAATCATTCCCCGCGCGCCCGACACAGCGACGACGGACTGGCCGATCAGGCACTGTTCCTCGCGCATCTGGCCGGGCGCCGGTTGGCGCAGTTGGCCGAGAGCTGAAGCGATCGACCCTGGCACCGGTGCGTGAGAAGGCATACGGTGCAGGGATGAGCCCTGTGCAGGGCGACAACGAAGCAGGACCCGCGTCGTGAAGAGGAGCAGTCGATGAGTGTGTTCGCCTACCCGAGCGAGACCATCAGGGAGGCCGAGGTGCCTCTCCTCGAAGCTGGTGTCCCGCTCATGGCCCGAGCCGCCCGGGCGCTGGCGAACAGTGCGGCCGCCATGCTGAAGGCCGACCATGGGCAGGTCGCCGGCACCAGGGTGTGCGTGCTGGCCGGGCCGGGCAACAACGCCGGGGACGCGCTCTTCGCCGCGGCGACTCTGGGCAGGCGCGGTGCCGCCGTCACCATCATCACTCTCTTCGATCGCACTCACGGAGAGGGGCTCACTGCCGCGCGCCGTGCCGGGGCTCAGGTCATCGCGTTCACATCGGCCGAGGCCGCCCGCGCCGATGCTCTGCGCGAACTCTCCCGCGCCGATCTCGTCCTCGACGGCATCCTCGGCACCGGCGGGCGACGCGGACTGCCCGACCATATCGGCTCACTCATCGCCGACTGGGCCCCGCACCGCACCGGCCGCCTCATCGCCGTCGACATCCCCTCCGACCTCGACCCGAACCACACCGGGGCCGAGAAACGACTCCACGCCGACCGCACTGTGACCTTCGGCGGACTCAAGACCGAACTCATCGATCCGCGCGTAGACGAGTTCACCGGCACCATCGACGTCATCGACATCGGACTCGGCCTCGACCCCGGACGGGCCACCGCGGAGCTGCTCGATTCCGACGATCTCATCACCGGATTCCCTCGTCCCGATGCTACCGGGCACAAATACTCCCGCGGTGTCACCGGGGTCCTCGCCGGATCCGAGGACTACCCGGGTGCTGGAGTGCTCACCACCACCTCGGCGGTGAACACCGGAGCGGGCATGGTCCGCTATCTCGGCTCGCCGCTCGTGGCCGAATACGTCCTCGGACTCCACCCCGAGGTCGTCAGCGCCTCCGGCCGCATCGACGCCGTGGTCCTCGGCCCGGGCGACCCCGAGACCGAATTCGTCGACAACGTCGCCGAGGCACTGACCGGCAACCGCACCCCGGTCATCGTCGACGCCGGCGGCCTCGACATGATCGCCCGGGCCGAATCGATGGCCGGCACCTGGCTGGCCGACCGACCGCTCATCATCACCCCGCACGCCGCCGAGCTGGCGCGGCTGCTCAGCCGCCTCCTCGGCGAGATCATCACCGCGGGTCGGATCGGGGCGAACCCAATGTGGTGGGCACAGCGGGCCGCGGAGCTGACGGGTGCGATCGTCCTGCTCAAGGGCCATCACACGGTCATCGCCGCTCCCGACGGACACCTCGTCCTGCCGGCGCCCGGGCCGGGCAGCCTGGCCACGGCGGGCTCCGGGGACGTGCTCGCCGGGATCCTCGGCACGCTCGCCGCGATCACCGCCGCCCACAGTCGCTACGACAGCGACGACCGGATGCATCCGCCCCGGGAGTGGGCTCGCCTGGCCGGACTCGCAGTGCTTTTGCACAACGAGGCCGGCCGGCGCGCGGTGACCGCGTCCGGGTTCGCCGATGCCCTCGCCGAGGTGGTCGGCGAACTCATCCACGGCACCGACGCTGTGGGATCGGCCTCGTCCGGCCCCGGCAGCAGATCCCGATACTGCTGACGGGCGAGGGTCGGCGGTAGTCTTATCCAGTGACATCTTTCGACATCCCCGAGGCTCTCGTGCGGGCCGAGATCGACGAGGCGGCCCTGCGCGACAACGCCGCCGTCCTTGCCGATCGCCTCTCACCGGCCCGCCTCAAATGCGTCGTCAAGGCAAACGCCTACGGCCACGGCATCGACCTCATCGCACCCGCCCTCTTCTCGGCCGGATGGTGCGAGTTCTGCGTGGCCACGATCCCCGAAGCCCTTCGTCTGCGCAGCCTGCTCGGCCCCGAAGCGCAGATCCTCGCCTGGCTCTACGGACCCACCACCGACCTCGACGAAGCGGTGCGCGCCGACATCGAACTGGGCATTTCGACGGTCGGGGCTCTCGATCGACTCGCCGAGGCGGCTCGCCGCACCGGCGTCACCGCCCGAGCCCATCTGAAGATCGACACCGGTCTCGGCCGCAACGGTCTGTCCCCGGAGGCCCTCGTCCGCGCCTTCGACTGGCTGCGCCGCCACGCCGACGACAGCCGCACTGATGACGCCGAAGCCCGCGCCGCCGCTGCCGATATCCGCGTCGTCGGGATCATGAGCCACTTCGCGGTCGCCGACGAACCCGAACGCCCCGAGACCGCAGCGCAGAGCGCGGTCTTCTCCTCCGCCCACGGGCAGCTGCGGGCAGTGCTCGACGCCGCGGACGGCCGCCTCGGCGAATCGGACGACCTGGATGTGCACATCGCGAACTCACCGGGTGCGCTCACCCTGGGACCGTGCCCGGGCACCTCGGCGCGGGTGGGGCTCGCCCTCTACGGTCTGTCCCCGCTCGACGACGGCGATCCGACGGTTCTCGGACTGCGACCGGTCATGCGGCTGGTCTCCACCGTCATCAATCTCAAGGACATTCCCGCGGGTCACGGTGCTTCCTACGGGCTGACGTTCACCGCTGCGACCGACACCCGGTTCGCGCTCGTGCCCGGTGGGTACGGGGACGGACTGCCGCGGGCGGCATCCAACCGCGCCGAGGTGGCCATCCGGGGTCGCCGCTATCCCGTCGTCGGGCGCATCGCCATGGATCAGATGATCATCGACATCGGCGCCGGCAACGATGAGGTGGCCATCGGCGACGAGGTCGTCATCTTCGGTCCCGGTGGGCCGAGCGCGGCCGAATGGGGGACCTGGGCGAACACGATCAACTACGAGATCGTCACCCAGCTCAGCGCCCGCGTCGACCGGGTCGCCCGGAAGGGAGACGGATGATGAGGGTCCATCTCGAATCCCTGGAGCAGATGCGTACGTTCGCTGCGGCCCTGGCCGAGCACCTGCGCGCCGGTGACCTGCTCATCCTCACGGGCAACCTCGGTGCGGGGAAGACGACGTTCACGCAGTCGCTGGGCAAGACCCTCGATGTGGCCGGGCGGATCACCTCGCCGACGTTCGTCATCGCACGCGAACATCCGTCGCGGACGGGCGGCCCCGCCCTCGTCCACGTCGACGCGTACCGGTTGGCCGACGGGGAGGAGCTCGAGGACCTCGACCTCGACTCCGAGCTGGACGAGTCGATCACGGTCGTCGAATGGGGTGCCGGGATGGCCGAGCAGCTCAGCAGCGATCATCTCGACATCACCATCACCCCGGTATGGGACGAGATCGCCGAGGGCGGGAATGCCGACGGTGAGCCGGTCGGCGCGAATGACGTGGACGAACCCGAGGATGAGCCCGAGGACGAACGGCGCACCGTCGACCTCACCGGTCGCGGAGCTGCCTGGGCCGAGCGGATGCCCGCGGTTGAGGCCGCTGTCTCAGCGCTGGCAGGCGTGAGAGTCGACGACCTGAGCCCTGCAGATCTGCCTGCCGAGGACTTCGCGAATGAGGGAGACGAATCATGATCATTCTGGCCATCGACACCTCGCAGTCGGCCTCCGTGGCGCTGGTGGACACGGACACCGGTTCGATCATCGCTGCCGAACACGCCGATGACCAGCGGCGGCATGTCGAGTTCATCGGTCCCGCGCTCGCCAGTGTGCTCGCCGAGGATTCCCGACCCGAACTCGTCGTCGTCGGCATCGGTCCTGGTCCCTTCACCGGTCTGCGGGTCGGCATCGCCGCCGGAATCGCCGTCGGTCAGGCACGCGGGATCCCCGTCAAGGGACTGCTGTCCCAAGCCGCGATCGCTGAAGAGTTCGTGCGCAGCGCCGCTGACCGGGCGACGCCTGCATCTCAGGTCGCATCGCCCGCGGCGAACGAATCCGGCCGTCCCGTCCTCATCGCCTCCGACGCCCGCCGCAAAGAGGTCTATTTCAGCGTCTACGACTCCACCGATGCCACGCTGAGCGCCGGACCTTTTGTGGCGAAACCGGCCGAGGTCGCCTCGGTCCTCGCCGACGACGGCGTTCGGCTCGAGACGATCGAGGAGAGGCTCGGCCGTGGGTTCCTCCTCTATCCCGACATTCTCGGAGAGCCGAGCGTCGAGTCGATCACCGATCCCCGTGCCGAATATCTTGCCCTCGCCGCGGCACGGGAACTCACCGCCGGCCGAGAACTGCGCGAACCGATTCCCGAATACCTGCGCGAAGCCGATGCGAAGGCAACCCCGGTGCGGGAGAGCTCACTGAGATGACGTCCACGACCATCGCTGAGCTTCCCTGGTGGGACCTCGCCGAGGTGGCCGACCACGATGCGGCGATCTTCGGCCCGACCGCGTGGACGCTCGGCTACTACTGGTCGGTGAAGGCACAGAACGGCACGATCATGCTCGCCGCCAGAACCGCCTCGGCGGACGATTCGGATGCGGACTCCACAGCCTCAGGCGAGGACGCCACCGCCTCGGCGGGGGAGCTGGCCGGATGGATCGTCATGTCAGGGGCCGGTGCGGAAGCCGATGTGATGACGATCGCGACTACCGAGGCGGCACGCGGCCAGGGCATCGGCCGAGCCCTGCTGCAGGCAGGAATCGACTGGGCGAAGGACCGCGGGGCCGAGGTCGTCCACCTCGAAGTCGACGAACGCAACACCGCGGCGCTGGAGATGTACGCAGCCTTCGGATTCGAGGAATGGGGACGGCGCCCGGACTACTATCCGGGAGCCGCGGGAATCCTCATGCGTCTGCGGATCCGAACCTAGGCCACCGCAGCCGCGCGGTGGCCGGTCGCCTCGGTGAGGCCGACCATGAACACGGTGTGCTCGGCATCAATGCACAGCGATGCCGTGGCCTGACCCGAGTCCTGGGTGATGATCCGGTCCCGAAGTCGTGGAGGTCGAACGGGTAGTCTGGAGGGTATGACACGTGTGCAATTGGCAGATACCGATCTCTTCGTCCACCCTCTTCAGTTGGGCGGCAACCCCTTCGGCTGGGGTGCGGATCGGGATCAGAGCTTCGCTGTCCTCGATGCCTATGCCGAGGCCGGTGGAAATTTCATCGACACCGCGGATGCGTATTCGGCCTGGGTCGAGGGGAACTCGGGCGGAGAGTCCGAGACCATCATCGGCGAATGGATGAAGGCGCGCGGGAACCGCGACGACATGGTCATCGCCACCAAGGTCGGCATGCACCCGAAGGGCCGGGGCCTCGACCCGGCGAACATCCGCAACTGCGTCGACGACTCGCTGCGCCGACTCGGCACCGACCACATCGACGTCTACTACGCACACAGGGACGATGACGACGTCGACCAGGTCGCCGTCGCCGAGACCTTCGACGCGCTCGTCCGTTCCGGCAAGGTCAGCTACCTCGGAGCATCGAACTTCAGCCTCGAACGTCTGCAGAAGGCCCGGAAGATCTCGACGAAGTTCTCGCTTGCCTGCTATCGGGTCGTCCAGGACCGGTTCAACCTCGTCTCCCGTGCCGCCGTCGATCCGCAGAAGCAGGCGTACCTGCGCGCTGAGGGCATCGCTGAACTGCCGTTCCACTCGCTGGCGTCGGGGTTCCTCACCGGCAAACACACCGGCGGAGACGCCACCGGCAGCGTCCGCGGTGACCGTGTGGCCGATTTCGTCGACGACCAGAAAGCCCTCGGCGCCCTCGAAGCACTTCATGATGTCGCCGCCGACCACGGAGCGTCGATGACGGCCACGGCCATCGCCTGGCAGCTCACTCACGATTTCATCCCCTCGACGATCGCCTCGGCACGCGTGCCCGAACAGCTCACCGAGCTGCTCGCCGGCACGGAGATGCAGCTGAGTGCGGATGAGAAAGCCACCCTCGACGGAGCCTGGGTCGAAGCATGAGCGAGCCCAGCCCCCGCCTGGTCACCTGGGAAAACGGCACCGACCTCGTCATCGAGCTGCTCCTGGCCCGCGACGTCGAAACGGTGTGGAACGCACTGACCGATGCCGAGACCGCAGGAACATGGTTCGCGCCGTTCCGCCTCGGCGAGGAGACGGCAGATACGGGCGACGATGGCGATGGGCCAGCTTCCCGGCCGCTGACCTTCGAGCTCGACGACGCCGACCTGGACGGCTTCGTCCTCAGCTGCGACGACTACGACCACGTCCTGCTTGAACTCGAAGCCTTCGGGGTCCTCGGCATCCGGCTCCTGCCGGTCGAAGGAGATTCGGGTGACGAGAGCCTGCTGGTGTTCACCCACTCCGCCGCCGATGTCGAATCTGCCCGAGGCCAGGCAGCCGATTTCGGCCCCATGTGGGACACGCACCTGCGCCTGTTCGCCCGCACCCTCGGCATCGACATCGCCGAGGCGACCGAACCCGAACTCGTCGCCGCCTATTCCGATCTCTCGCTCGAGGCTGCGGATACCGGGGACGGCACGGATTCGGCCGGCGCTGACGAGGACGAAGCATGAGCGAACCACTCGTCCTCGGCATCGAATCCTCCTGCGACGAGACCGGGGTCGGCATCGTCCGCGGCCGCACACTGCTGACGAACACCGTGTCCTCGTCGATGGACGAACATGTCCGCTTCGGCGGAGTCGTGCCCGAAGTCGCCTCCCGCGCCCATGTGCAGGCCATCGGCCCGGCCATCGCCTCGGCATGTGAGGCCGCCGAGGTGGAGCTGTCCGACATCGACGCCATCGCCGTCACCGCCGGGCCGGGTCTCTCCGGTGCACTCATGGTCGGGGTCGGCGCGGCCAAAGGCCTTGCCGCCGCTCTGGGCAGACCTCTCTACGGCGTGAACCATCTGGCCGCGCACGTGGCCGTCGATCTCGTCGCCGAGGATGTCGGCGGGCTGACCACGCCGACCATCGCCCTGCTCGTCTCGGGCGGTCACACCGAGATTCTGCGCATCGGAGACGTCGTCGACGACATCGAACTCCTCGGCGCCACGATCGACGATGCCGCAGGCGAGGCCTTCGACAAGACCGCGCGTCTGCTGGGGCTGAACTATCCCGGCGGCCCGAACATCTCGAAGGCGGCCCTCGGTCTGCTCGACGGCACCGGAGTCCCCGGCGACCGGAAGGCAGTGAAGTTCCCGCGCGGACTGGCGAAGAAACAGGACCTTCGGGACCCCGAGCGTCGGTATAACTTCTCGTTCTCCGGGCTCAAGACCGCGGCCCTGCGTGAGGTGACGAAGGCCGAGACTCTGGGCGCGGACCTGCGGGTGGCCGATATCGCCGCCGGGTTCGAAGATGCTGTCGTCGACGTGCTCGTGACCAAGACTCTGCTGGCGGCGGCCGACACCGGCATCAACCATGTCGTGCTCGGGGGAGGAGTGGCCGCGAACTCGCACCTGCGTGAGGTGCTCGCGGCTCGCTGCGCCGAGGCGGGCGTGACTCTGCGGGTGCCGCCCTTGACACTGTGCACGGACAATGGAGCCATGGTCGCAGCCCTCGGCGCGGAGCTCGTCTCCCGCGGAATCGGGCCGAGCGACCTGTCCTTCGCCGCAGTCTCCTCTTTGGATGTCGATCATGTCCTCGTCTGAGAACGAAGAGACTCGAGCCGGCAACGAGGCTGCCAGCAGCGCTGCGCACGATACAGCGACCGACGCCGCCGAACGCAACGCACAGGCGGCGAAGTCCACACATCTGCCTGACGGTCGGCCGCCTCGGCGATCCGGTGATGGGTGGACGTACGGGTCCGATGGGAAGAAGCATTGGGGGCTCAACGGGGCCGCGGGGCTCATGCTCGTCGATCCCGAGCGCGGGGTGCTCATGCAGCACCGGGCGCTGTGGTCGGTCGAGGGCGGGACCTGGGGCTTCCCCGGCGGCGCCCGCGATATGGGCGAGTCGGCCATCGACGCCGCGGTCCGGGAGTCGTGGGAAGAAGCCGGGGTGCCCGACCAGGACGGATCGGGTATCGAGATCCTCGAGACGCATGTCCTCGACCTCGGCACCTGGAGCTACACCACGGTGATCGCGAAAACCCTGCGCCGCTTCGACGCCGTCATCAACGACCCCGAGAGCATCCAGCTGTCGTGGGTGCCGGTGGACGAGCTCGAGGATTTTGAACTGCACCCGGGAGTCGCCTCCGCACTGCCGACGCTGTGGGAGCTGCTCCGCCCGCACCTGTGAGTGGGCGCCCGCCTGCCTGCTGCCGCCTGCTTGCTGCCGAGAAACGGGTAGCGTGTCGAAAAACGGGTGCGCACGTGCGTTTCTCGACACTCCACCCGTGTCTCGACGGACGGCTGCTCGCCCAGCCCCTCAGCTGTACGAGTTGCGCAGGTCGCCGATGAGGGAGCGGGTCACCTCGGTGAGAGAGCCCGTGGTCCCGAAGACCTTCTGCAGTCGCTGGTAGGGCACGCCGCGTTCGACGATCGACGTGATCGAGTGCAGCTCGCTGCTGCAGCCCAGCCGTTCGGCGACGGGGGAGAGCCGCTCGATCTCGTCGGCGAGGCATTCGGTGACGAGACGCTCGTCGGCCGCGGCGTTTTCGATGATGATCGCGTCCATGCCGTAGCGGGCGGCGCGCCACTTGTTCTCGTTGTGGAACCAATCGGGCATCGTCGGCAGGGTCTCACCGGCGTCGAGGCGGGCAGACATGTCATCGACGAGGCATTGGATGAACGCGGTGACCGCGAGGATCTCCTCGAGCGTCGGCAGTCCGTCGCAGACGCGGACCTCGACGGTGCCCCAGTGCGGGGCGGGGCGGATGTCCCAGCGGATCTCGTTGATGTTGTCGATGATGCCGGTGGTGAGCATATCGTCGACGTACTTCTCGTAGTCCGCCCACGCATCGAACTGGAACGGCAGACCCGCCGTGGGCAGCTGCTGGAACATCATCGCCCGGTTCGAGGCATAGCCGGTGTCAGTCCCGCCCCAGAACGGAGACGATGCGGACAGTGCCTGCAGATGCGGGACATAAGCGAGCAGCGCGTTGACGATCGGCAGCACCTTGTCGCGCGAGTCGATGCCGACGTGGACGTGGACTCCGAAGATCAGCATGTTCCGCCCCCACCACTGGGTGCGATCGACGAGTTCGAGGTAACGGTCCTTCGCCCTGACCTCCTGCGACTGCCACTGGGCGAACGGGTGGGTGCCCGCCGACATCAGTTCGACGCCGCGCGCCTCGGTCAGCGTCCGCAGCGCTCCGATCGACGTGGCCAGGTCATCCGCAACGGTCGACACCTGGGTGTGCACGCCGGTGATGAGCTCGATGGTGTTCGTGAGCATCTCACCGACGATGTGCTTCTCGAACTCGGGCGCATGCTCGGCCACATCCGCCAACAGAGTCTCGGCAGCCGGAGTCAGGTCCAGGCTGCGAGAATCCAGCAGAGCCAGTTCCCACTCGACACCGAGGGTGGAGCGGGCAGAGCGTGCGAAATCGACCATGATCCGATCATAATCGCGCACGCTCGATTCGCCTGACTCAGCGGCAAGATTCGGCCTGTGTGATGTCCCGCATTCCCTCCCCGAGGCGGCTCTGCCGTCCCGCGATGCGCTCGCTTCCCTTGCCCCGCCGATCACGGCGCCCGACCAGCCAAGCATGGCCCCGGCCCGCCGATCACGCAGCGCGGCGCGCGTCCTCGGCCAGGCGGCTGCCCGAAGCGGTGTCGAAGAGGTGCAGGCGTGCGGCATCGGGAGCCACGCGCACGGTGTCGCCGCGGCGAATGGTCGACCGACCGGCGACACGTGCCACGACCGTCTTCTCGCCCGAGGCAAGTTCCGCGCGACCGTGGACGAAGGCATCGGCGCCGAGCTCCTCGACGAGATCGACGGTGACCTCGAGGCCTTGAGTCTCGGTGACCTGCAGGTCCTCCGGTCGGATGCCGACGGTGACGGTCTCACCCGTGACCTGGTCACGCTGCTCCGCCGTCAGGGACAGTTCGACATCGCCGAGGCGCAGCGACGTTCCCTCGACAGGCACGTCGATGAGGTTCATCGCCGGCGAGCCCATGAAGCCCGCGACGAAGAGATTCGCCGGACGATCGTAGAGATTCGCTGGAGTGTCCACCTGCTGCAGCCGGCCATCGGCGAGGACCGCGACCCGGTCGCCCATCGTCATCGCCTCCACCTGATCGTGGGTGACGTAGACCGTGGTGACACCGAGGCGGCGAGTCAGGGAGGCGATCTGCGCGCGGGTCTGCACACGCAGCTTCGCATCGAGGTTCGACAGCGGCTCGTCCATGAGGAAGACCTGCGGGGAGCGGACGATGGCGCGTCCCATCGCCACCCGCTGTCGCTGACCGCCGGACAGTGCCTTGGGTTTGCGGTCGAGGTACGGCTCCAGGTCGAGCAGCCGCGCGGCTTCGGCGACGCGCTGATCGCGTTCCTGCTTGGCGACTCCCGCGATCTTGAGCGCAAACGCCATGTTCTCGCGCACGCTCATATGCGGGTAGAGCGCATAGTTCTGGAACACCATCGCAATGTCCCGTTCCCTCGGGGAGAGGTCCGTGACATCGTGGTCGCCGATGCGGATGTGCCCGGAGTCGACGGGTTCGAGCCCGGCGAGCATGCGCAGGGTCGTCGACTTCCCGCAGCCCGAGGGGCCGACGAGGACGAGGAACTCCCCGTCGGCGATATCGAGGCTGACCTCGTCGACGGAGGGTTTGAGCGCTTCGGGATACTGACGCAGTGCGTTGTCGAAGGTGACAGTGGCCATTGTTCTCAACCTTTCACGGATGCGTGCGCACCCGAAGATCCACGGTGATCGGGCAGTGATTGATCGGACGATGAGCGTTCGGACGTAGAGGACTCTGACGAAGACCGTTCCTGCGTTGTGCGGTCGGGCGAGACGAGACCCGCCGTCTGCTGAGCAGCCGTCTGCGCTGCAAAGGACCGGTACTGCTGTCGCACCTGGGATGGCCGCGGATGCAGCGTGGCGACGAGCTCGACGGTCCAGTCGGGCAGGGCTCCCGACAGTGTCCACGCCGCCTGCCGAGCCGCCCCGATGGCGACGTATTCGGCCTGTTCGGGAACGTCGATGGGTACGGTGAAGATATCGCGGGCGACCTCCCGGACAGCAGGATTGCGCGCCGCCCCGCCGATGAGCAGCAGCCGTCCGGCCTCCAGACCCTGCGCCTGCACGGCATCGAGTCCGTCGGCCAGACCGCACAGCATGCCTTCGACGAAGGCACGAGCGACGTTCTCCGCCGAGGAGTTGCCCAGAGTCATCCCCTCGAGGCGGGCCGTGGCATCGGGCAGGTTCGGGGTGCGCTCGCCCTCGAAGTACGGTACGAGCGTGAGCCCGTCCGCTCCCGGCCGGGACGCCAGCGCCAGGGCCGCGAGTTCGTCGTGGCTGACCCGCAGCAGCGTCGCCGCCGAATCGAGGACCCGGGCGGCGTTGAGTGTGGCAACCAGCGGCAGGCGCCCGCCGTCGGCGGAGGCGAATCCGGCCACCGCTCCGGACGAATCGGCGATGGGCAGGTCGGTGGTCCCGAAGACGGTGCCCGAGGTTCCGATCGAGATGACGAGATCCCCCGAGGTGACCCCGAGTCCCAGCGCTGCGGCCGCATTGTCGCCGGTCCCGGGCCCCACGACGATTCCGTCCGGGCTGTGCCCGGCCGCCTCGTTGGGGGTGAGGACGCGGGGAAGGATGATCGCCGAGGCGGCATCGCCCTTTTCGTCCACGTCCGGCGAATCCGCCTCGACGTCGGTATCCGCGGCGCACGGCAGACCTGCGGCCTCACGAGCGGCCGCACCGAAGGCGATGCGGAAGAGATCGAGATCGTAGCGCGAAGTGGAGGGGTCGAAGTAGGCGGTGCCGCTGGCATCGGATGCGTCGGTGACCAGAGCATCGAGCACGGGACCGCGCGCGGAGGATTCGGCCGGGCCGTATCCGAGGAAACGCCAGCTCAGCCAGTCATGGGGCAGGGCGACGGCGGCGACCCGGGCGGCATTGTCCGGTTCGGCGACCTTGAGCCATCGCAGCTTGGCGGCGGTGAAGGAGGCGACGGGCAGGATCCCGGTGCGTGCGACATAGTCGGCGGCTCCGACCTCGGCGATGAGGTCTCTGGCCGCGGCCTTGCTGCGCAGATCGTTCCACAGCAGGGCATCGCGGATGACCCGGCCCTCGGCGTCGAGGGCGACGAGTCCATGCTGCTGACCGCTGATGCTCAATCCTGCGACGTCGTCGAGTCCGCCGGCGGCCGCGATCGCCTCCCGGAAGGCAGTCCACCATGCCTCGGGGGCGACCTCGGTGCCGGGAGGGTGCGGGGCCGAACCGGTGCGGATGATGTCCCCGGAGTCCGGGTCGGCGATGACGACCTTGCAGCTCTGCGTCGAGGAGTCGACACCGGCGACGAAACGACGGATGCTCATCGGGACTCCTCGGCGGCGGCCGAGGCGACCTCGGACGGTTCGGCAGAGGACGGGGCGACCTCGGACGGTTCGGCGGCGGGCGCACCGGGGCCGGCCGCCTCGGCGAGGATCTCATCGGCCAGCGCTCGGTCGATGATCGCGATATCGAGGATCCCGGCAGCACAGGCCGCGCGGACCGCGCGGGCGCGTTCGGCTCCGCGAGCGACTCCGACGGTCGTCGTGGCGCGGCGGAGCTGATCGAGGGTGACGGCGATGACGCGGTCGTCGATCGTGGTGACATCGGATCCGTCGGCGGCGAACAGACGTCCGGACACCTCGGCGATGGCACCGTCATCGATGCCCGCCTGCCGCTGGGCGGGGGAGCACTTCTCCCACACCGAGGACAGGCCCTCGGCCCAGGAGGCCACGGAGACCACGGCGAGGTCGAGGTCATCGGCGGCGGCCAGGGTCCCGGAGATCTCGGGCAGGGCACGCAGGTCATCGGCGGTACCGGCCTCGGTGACGAGCAGCGGGGCGGGGAGCCGAACCATGCTCACGGCCGGATCCTGTCCTAACCGGGTGAAGATCTCCGAGCTGGAACGATGCGATTCCAAACGGAGGGCACCGGCGAGCTGGACGATCGTGCACCGGGGCAGAGCCGGGGCGAACGCGGCCGCCGAATCGAGGGTGCGTGACCAGGACAGACCGATGCGCATCCCGGCGCGAGCCTGCCGGCCGACCAGTGACAGGGCGGCCCGGCCCATCTGCTGGGAAGCCTGGGAGGCATCGGGGATGTCGACGATGACGACCGAGTCGAGACTCAAGGTCGCGGCGACCCGCTCGGCCACGCCGTCCCCCTCACCGGCATCGGCTTCGATGGTGATGGTCACGACGCCGGCGTCGACGGCCTCTTGGAGGAGTCGGGCGACCTGGAACCGGCTGAGTCCGTGCGCCTTGCCGATCTCGACCTTGGAACGGCCCTCGAGGTAGTGATCGCGGGCCAGCTGCGCGAGAAAGCGGCGGTGGCGGGCGGTGGGCACCGTGGACATGGTCCTCCCTTCGGCGTCGACGTCTCTGTGTTCGCTCATATGTGAAGTGTTGCACATCTGATTGGTTCGTGACACAGTATTGCACATATGAGCACAGATGCTCATATGATTTTCTCGCAGCGAACCGATGGCGGGCTGCAATCCCGCAAGGACGAGGGAAGGCACAACGATGAAACACCTGATCACAGGCCGGAGAGTCACATGGGCGGCCATCGGCATGGTCGGAGCGCTGGCATTGTCCGGCTGCGGCGGCGCCGGCGGCAGCTCGGCCGGAGGCGGCGGCGATGAAGTCAACGTCCTCATGGTCAACAATCCGCAGATGCAGGATCTGCAGAAGCTCACGGCCGACCATTTCACCAAGGACACCGGCATCAAGGTCAACTACACCGTGCTGCCCGAGAACGAGGTGCGGGCGAAGATCGGCCAGGAGTTCGCCGCTCAGGCCGGCAACTACGACGTCGCCTCGCTGTCGAACTACGAGATCCCGACCTATGCGAACAACAAGTGGCTCACACCCATGGACGAGGGCGTCGCCGATGCCGAAGGCTTCGACCAGGACGACATCCTCGCCCCCATGGCCGAATCGATGACGGTCGACGACCAGATCTACGGTGAGCCGTTCTATGGTGAGGGCTCGTTCCTCATGTACCGCACGGACATCTTCGACAAGGCCGGTGTGGAGATGCCGGAGAAGCCGACCTGGGACGAAGTCGCGAAGCTCGCGGCGAAGGTCGACGGTGCGGAGAAGGGCACGAAGGGCATCTGCCTGCGCGGGCTGCCCGGCTGGGGTGAGATGTTCGCGCCGCTGACGACCGTGGTCAACACCTTCGGCGGAACCTGGTTCGACGAGGACTGGAATGCCCAGGTCGACTCCAAGGAATTCAAGGAAGCGACGAACTTCTACGTCGACCTCATCAAGGACCACGGCGAATCCGGCGCCCCGCAGGCCGGCTACACCGAATGCCTGACGAACCTGCAGCAGGGCAAGGTCGCCATGTGGTACGACTCGACGGCCGCCACCGGCACCCTCGAAGCCGATGACTCTCCCGTCAAGGGCAAGATCGGCTACGTCGCCGCCCCGGTGAAGGAGACGGATTCGAGCTCCTGGCTCTACACCTGGGCATGGGGAATCCAGGCAGCGGGCAAGAACCAGGACGCGGCGAAGCAGTTCGTCGCCTGGGCCTCGTCGAAGGACTACGAGGAGACCGTCGCCGAGGAGCTCGGCTGGCAGCACGTGCCGGCCGGCAAGCGCACCTCGACGTACGAGAACCCCGAGTACCAGAAGGCCGCCGAACCCTTCTATCAGCAGACGGAGGACGCCATCAACTCGGCCGATCCCGAGAACCCGGGCGTGCAGCCGCGCCCGACGCTGGGCGTCCAGTTCGTGACGATCCCCGAATTCGCGGACCTCGCCACGGGCATCTCCGAGGACGTCAGCTCCGCCATCGCCGGACGCACGACCGTCGACAAGGCACTGGAGAAGGGACAGAAGGAAGCCGAGAAGGTCGGAGACAAGTACAAGAAGTGACCGATCGCCTCGGGGCGGGTGACGATTGCCCTCCCCGAGGCGGCCCCGGTCGGTCCGTGACACCGGACCGGCCCCGGCCCTGCCGAACCACTCACCCGACGAAGGATGTTCGAAGTGTCAGCTTCCGCCGCCGAGCGTGCATCGCAGCCGATCACGCCGCCGAAACCCCGTGCCAAGGACCGATGGCTCAAACGTGCGCCCATGCTGCCGGCGCTGATCTTCGTCATCCTCGTCACCCAGATTCCGTTCGCGATCACGATCATCATCTCGTTCATGAACTGGAACGCCGCCTACCCCGATGACATCAGCTTCGGCACCGTGGCCAACTATGTCACCGTCTTCACCGATGCAGACCTGCTCAAGGCCGTCATGGTCACCGTCGGGCTCACCGTCGGCGTCGTGCTGGCCTCGGCACTGCTGGGCCTGGGCATCGCCCTGCTGCTCGATCGGAAGTTCATCGGCCGCGGCTTCGTCCGCACCCTGATGATCACCCCGTTCCTCGTCGTCCCCGTCGCCGCGGCACTGCTGTTCAAGCACGCGATCTTCAACCCCTCGTACGGACTGATCAACGGGCTGCTGACGACCGTGTTCGGTGACAACGCCCCGCAGCCGGACCTCATGACCTCGAACCCCCTGCTGGGCATCGGGATCGTCCTCGTCTGGCAGTGGACGCCGTTCATGATGCTCATCATGCTCGCCGGACTGCAGTCACGACCCATGGACGTCTACGAGGCTGCCCTGGTCGACGGGGCCGGACACTGGCAGACCTTCCGCTTCATCACGCTGCCCCACCTGCGCCGATACATCGAACTCGCCGCACTGCTGGGCACGATCTACATCGTCCAGAACTTCGACATGGTCTTCACCATGACCTCCGGCGGGCTCGGCACCGCCACCCTGCCGTACGTCATCTACCAGGAGTTCTTCGTCGCCCAGGACTACGGAGTCGCCTCCGCCGTCGGCGTCATCGTCGTCATCGCCTCGCTCATCATCGCGACCTTCGCCCTGCGCACCGCATCGACCCTGCTCAAGGAGGAGAACTCATGAGCACCCCCGAGACCCGGGCGCCGCTGAACACGCGCACTGCCCCCGGCGTCACCCCCGCCGCGACCGACCCCGGCTCACCCGGATCGGTCGAGCCGCCTCGGCGAAAGGCGAACGCACCGAGG
The DNA here is from genome assembly GCF_000583215.1 of Brevibacterium sp. VCM10. Taxonomy (NCBI): domain Bacteria; kingdom Bacillati; phylum Actinomycetota; class Actinomycetes; order Micrococcales; family Brevibacteriaceae; genus Brevibacterium; species Brevibacterium sp. VCM10. Next base: position 29,379 of record NZ_JAJB01000042.1, on the reverse strand, counting down.
CGGCCCGGCCAAGGGCGGGCCGGCAAGATCCTGCTCGGCCTGTTGGCCTGGTTCGTCGGACTCCTGTTCGTCTCACCCCTGCTGTGGATGCTGCTGACCAGCCTGCACGCCGAAACCGACGCCTCGACGAACCCGCCGAGCTACTTCGCCCCACTGACGCTGGAGTCCTTCGTCAACTTCTTCGGCGGCGGCAACGGCGCGAACCCGTGGCCGTTCCTCATCAACTCCGCGGTCGCCGCGATCGTCTCGACGCTCATCGTCCTCGTCCTGTCCACGATGGCCGCATACTCGCTGGCGATCCGCCGCATCGAACGCTGGTCGGACGTGCTGTTCTTCCTCCTGTCGACGAAGATGCTGCCGATGGTCGCGGGTCTCCTGCCCGTCTACCTCGTCGCGAAGTCCTTCGGCATCCTCGACACCTGGCTGCTGCTCATCATCATCTATTCTGCGATGAACATGCCGATCGCGGTGTGGATGATGCGCTCCTTCCTCGCCGAGGTGCCCGTCGAAGTCCTCGAAGCCGCCGAACTCGACGGTGCCCGACTGCCGCGCGTGTTCGTCCAGATCCTGCTGCCGCTGACCGCCCCCGGACTGGCCGCGACCGCCCTGATCTGCTTCATCTTCTCGTGGAACGAACTCCTCTTCGCCACCGTGCTCACCTCCACGGCGGCGTCGACGGCACCCGTGTTCCTCACCAGCTTCGTCACCTCCCAGGGTCTGTTCCTGTCGCAGGTGTGCGCTGCCTCGCTCATCATCTCCGTGCCCGTCCTCGTGGCCGGAATCGCCGCCCAGGACAAACTCGTCCAGGGCCTGTCCATGGGAGCCGTCAAATGACCGCACCACACACCGCACCGTCCGATCCTCGCCGAGGCGCGACCCCCTTGGCCCTGACCACGGAGAACCTCGCCGAGGTGGCCGACCACGGCATCGCCGTTCCCACCTATGATCGCTCGGCCGTGAGCCCCGGCATCGTCCACTTCGGAGTCGGCGGATTCCACCGCGCCCATATGGCGATGGTCCTCGACGACCTGCTCGGGGCTGGGCTCGCCGCCGACTGGGGGATCGTCGGAGCCGGTGTGCTGCCCCACGATGTGGCCATGCGCGATGCGCTCGCCGACCAGGATCACCTGTACACGCTCACCCTCAAACATGCCGATGGAACCAAGGAACGGCGGGTGATCGGGTCGATCATCGACTACCGGTTCGGACCCGACGACCCGGCCGGACTGCTCGATCTGCTCACCGACGAACAGATCCGGATCGTCTCGCTCACCGTCACCGAAGGCGGATACAACGTCAACCCCGTCACCGGAGAGTTCATCGCGCAAGAGCCGATGATCGTGGCCGATGTCGAGGCGCTGCGGGCGGGCGCACTGCCGGCGACGGTCTTCGGGTATGTCGTCTCCGCGCTGCGGGCGCGACGCGCGGCCGGTATCGATCCGTTCACCGTGCAGTCGTGTGACAACATCTCGGAGAACGGCGATGTGGCGGCGAAGATGTTCTCGGCCTTCGCTCGTCTCGTCGATGCCGAACTCGCCGACTGGATCGCCGAGTCCGTGGCGTTCCCGAACTCGATGGTCGACCGCATCACCCCGGCCACCACCGACGGTGACCGCGCCGATCTGGTGGCCGACACGGGCGTGGCCGATGCCTGGCCGGTCGTCGCCGAACCGTTCTTCCAATGGGTGCTCGAAGACGAATTCACCTCTGGTCGTCCGCCCTATGAGGAGGCACGGGTGCAGGTCGTCGACGATGTGCAGCCCTATGAGCACATGAAGCTGCGCCTGCTCAACTCCGGGCATCAGGGGCTCGCGTACTTCGGCCTCCTCGGCGGATACACCTTCGCCCACGAGGCGATGGCGAACCCGGACATCCCCGTCTACCTGCGCCGATACATGGATGAGGAAGGCACACCGAGTCTGGCACCGCTGCCCGGAATCGACCTGGACGCCTACAAGGACTCCCTCATCGAACGGTTCAGCAACCCGGAGATCCGCGACACCCTCGCCCGCCTCGGCGCGGAGTCGTCTGACCGGATCCCCAAATGGCTGCTGCCGGTCGTCAAGGACAACCTCGCCTCGGGCCACCCGATCGAGGTGGCCGCGGCGATCTGCGCCTCGTGGGCCCGCTATGCCGAAGGGCATGATGAGACCGGCGGTCGGTTCACCATCGTCGACCGCTATGCCGACGAACTGCAGGCAGTGGCGGCGACACAGGGAGAGGACCCGCTGGCATTCGTCCGGCAGGAACAGTTCTTCGGACCGCTGGCCGAGGAGCCGAGGTTCACCGAACCGTATCTCAAGGCACTGACATCGCTGCACGAACGGGGAGCGAAGGAGACCGCCCGCCGCCTGGCCGCTCACGACGAGCTCTGACCCAGGCGGCACGCAGGCGAGAACGTCTAGCATGGGGGCATGTTGCGTTCCCGCCTGAGTTTTCTGGCCCTGACCACGACTCTCGCGCTCGTCGGCTGTTCCGGCGGAGCGTCAGCCCCCGAATCCTCCACGGCCGGACAGAATTCCTCCGCCGATTCGGGTGCTCAGACCCAAGCACAATCTGAGGCCCAGACCGAATCGTCCCTCGACGACCCCGCCGACGCGGATCCGGCCGATTTCGAGGACGAGGCCGCGGACATCGTCGGAGACTTCTCCGACGAGGAGCTCGCCGGGTCGCTCATCATCGGCACCTGGGAAGGCACGGATACGCAGACCCCGGTGGAAATGGTCAAGCAGAACCACCTCGGCGGGGTCATCGTCATGGGCTACAACCTGTCGGAGAACCCGACGAAGGGCCAGGTCACGGAACTGACCGGTCAGATCTCCGGGGCGCGGACGAAGGGCCAGCCCGTATCGATCGGCGTCGACCAGGAGGGCGGCCCGGTGTCGCGCCTGGGCACCGCTGCTCTGCCGTTCCCGCCGCTCATGGGCTTAGCCGCGACCGATGATTCCGATCTCATCACCGACGCCACGACCGTGCAGGGGCGGAACCTCACCGATCTGGGCTTCACCATCGACTTCGCTCCGGACTCCGACGTGACGGTCGGGCCGAAGGACAAGGCGATCAACGTCCGTTCGGGCGGCACCGACCATGAGGGTGTCGCCGAGGTCGTCGCCGACGCCGTCGAGGGCTACCGGTCCGGTGGGGTGTCGAGCTCGGCGAAGCACTTCCCGGGACACGGCCGCCTCGGCGTGGATTCGCACGAGAGCCTGCCGGTGTCGGAGACGTCGATCGAGGAGATGGAGGACTCGGATCTCCTGCCGTTCAAGTCCGCGGTCAAGGCCGGGGTGCCGATGGTGATGATGGGGCATATCGGTCTGCCCGATGCGAAGACGACGCCCGCGACGTTGAACAAGAAGGCGTACTCTGCGCTGCGGGAGACCCTCGACTATGACGGTGTCATCACCACGGACGCGCTGAACATGAAGGCCGTGCCGCAGAACCTCAAGGGCGGAGAGACCGTCAAGGCGCTCGCCGCCGGAGCCGATATCGCGCTCATGCCCCCGGATTCGGCGGCCGCGCAGAAGGCGATCGTCACGGCGATGGGGGACGGGACGCTGAAGAAGAAGGACCTCGTCGAGAAGTCCGAACGCGTCGTCGCCGCACAGCTGGCCACCGCCGAAGCGCAGAAGAGCGTGCGGGCCGGGGACTCGGATGCGAAGGATCCGAAGAAGGTCCTGACGAAGGTGGCCGATGGGTCCCTCACCGTGCTCAAAGGCGAATGCTCCTTCACAGGCACCGATTCGATCTCGATCGTCGGCGGCAGCGACAAGGAGAAGGCCGCACTGAAGGAAGCGGCCGAGGCCGAAGACCTCACCGTCGGATCCGGTGGAACCTCCGTGAGTCTGAGCCCGTCGACGTCGGCCGAGGTGGCCGTCGGCACCGCCGCTCCATGGACGATGCGCAGCACTCCGGCGAAGTCTGCGGTGACCGCATACGATTCGAACCCCTATGCGCTGCGGGCCGTGGCGAAGTGGCTGAAAGGCGACCTCGAAGCATCGGGTCAGCTGCCTGCCGAATACGACGGCAGCGACAAGGCCCCCGACTGCGGGTGAGCACGGCCGACCGGGACCGGCCGGGGCTGACCGGGGTCGACCGTGCGAGTTCCGGACGATGCGTGCTGGAAGACCACCTGGAATCCCGCACGGATCGTCCGGAACTCGCTCCTGTGACCCCTCGGGGCCGAGGAGCACAGCAGCGCCAAGGATTCGGAGACGAGAACACCCCTCGCCAGCCGGCGAGGGGTGTCCCTGGAGTTGAGAGGGCTCCTCTGAGTTGAGAAGACAGCTCAGAGCCGCTGCGGGACTCAGTGCTGTTGTGGGAATCAGAGGACGCGGACGAACTGGGCGCCCTGCTGAGTCATCCAATCGACGCTGCGGTAGCTGGTGTTCACGCGCGTGTTCCCTGCGTCGTACATCATTCCGTCGCCCGCGTAGATGCCGACGTGCCCCGGCGACCAGATGATGTCTCCGGCCTTCGCCTCGGATGCCGAGACAATCTGCCCGGCACCCTTCTGAGCCGAAGACGTCCGCGGAAGATTCACCCCCACCTTGCCGTAGACGTATGAGGTGTAGCCCGAGCAGTCCCAACCGCTGGGCGACGTCCCGCCCGACACATATGGCGTGCCGACGTACTGTTTTGCGATGGCGATGACCTGCTCGGCCTTCGAGCCGTCCGGGACCTCGACACCCCCGGAACCCGAGTCCGCGCTGTCGTCCTTGCTCTTGTCATCGCCCGAATCGGCTGGACCCTCATCGCTGGTGCCGGGGGAATCGGACGAACCATCGTCCGAGGACTCGCTCGGCTCCTCCTCCGGCTCCTCGGCAGGCGTCGGCTCTGCGACGGTCGTCTCCGGCTCCTCCTTCGGCTCGGGTTTCGGCTTCGGTTTGGGCTTCGGCTTGGGAGCGGCTTCGGCGGTGACGAGGTCTGTGTCGACGGTGACCTCAGCCTCCTGGTCGCCCTTCTCCGATGAACCGCCGGCATCGATGGTCGGCGTCTGGTTCTTGAACTCGACGGGCGCCTGCTTCTCGGACTCAGCCGCGACCTTCGCCTCGTCGTCGGTTCCCTGTCCGGCGGCGGGGAGGACCGCCGCGGTGAGCAGTCCGCCGCTGGCCGCGACGACTGCGGCGCGGCGGCCGAATGCGCCGGAGTTCGCTGCGAGCAGTTCGCTCAACTCGGTCAGTGGTGTTTTGGCCTTGACGTTCGCGGCGCGGCGGCCGTGCTGCTGAGATGCCACGATTTCCTCTCGTTGCCTGGCTGTCTGTGACGATGTGCTCCACTGTAACTAATTCGTGATCTTCTGTCACGTTTTTGTTACAAAAGGATTGCGCGGCAGGGGCGGATACATAATCCCAGGTCACACGCTTATTGCTGGAAGGAGCGGCTGGTGAGAGGTTGTGTTTCCGTCTGCTTGCGGCTGTGACTCGGCACGCAGTCGCAGTCGTGAATAACGGTTCGTGACATTGGCGGCGTGATTCTCAGGTCGATCCGCGTCGTTTTTCACGCCCAGACCATCGTGGATCGACTCAAGAATGCCGATGGCGTCGGCGGCGGTGGTGAATGAGTCTCAGGCTCCGGTTTCGACCGGTCGGTCGGGATCGGACGACCAACCGGACCAGCTCGCGGGGTAGAGGCTGGCGTCGACTCCGAGGGTCGCCAGCGCCAGAGCATTGTGGCAGGCGGTGACTCCCGAACCGCAGTACACGCCGACGGGACCATCGAGGGCACCCAGCTCAGTGAAGCGTTCGCGCAGCCGCGCCTCGGGCAGGAACGTCCCCGCGGGGACGTTGTCCGTGGCAGGGGCACTCTTCGCCCCGGGAATATGACCGGCCCGCGGATCGAGCGGTTCGGTCTCCCCACGGAAGCGCTCACCGGCGCGGGCATCGAGCAGGACTCCGTCGAAGCCGGCCGCCGCCTCGGCGTCGATGACGGGCAGCGAGTCCGGGCTGATCTCCACGGCACTGGGGGCGACCTCGGGGGAGTCGCCGGTCTCGAGCGTCCCGTCGGCATCACGATAGGCGGCGAGTCCGCCGTCGAGGACCCGTGCGCTCAGCCCGGCCCAACGCAGCAGCCACCAGGCCCGGGCCGCGCCTAGGGACGAATTGTCGTCATAGACCACGACCTCGGTGCCTTCGTCGATGCCCCAGGAGCGCACCGTCTCCTGGAAGGCTTCGGCGCTCGGCAGCGGATGCCTGCCCGCCGTCGGGTCGGTGGTGTCGTGGTCGGCGAGTTCGGTGTCGAGGTCGACATAGATTGCGCCGGGGATGTGCCCGGCGGCGAAGTCCTCGCGGCCATCGGGTTTGGGCAGGGTCCAGCGGACGTCGAGCAGCCTCGGCGCGGGGGAGTCGGCCATTCGGGTGAGCAGGTCATCGGCGCTGATGAGAACGTCGGAGCGGGTCATTTCGATCTCCTTCACGGGCAGGTGGGGCAGGGTTGCACCGGTGGGCGAGCAGAGTCGTACCGGTAGTGGGACGGGGTCACACCGGTTGGGTGAGCAGGACGACGTGCTTGTCGCCGAGCCGGGTGAACACGAGTGTGGCTTTGTCGCCCTTGGGCAGTTTGAGTTGGCGTCGGACCTGGTCGGGCACGATGTCGGCCCCGCGCTTCTTGATCACGACCGAGCCGATTCCGCGGGAGACGAGCTCCTTGCGCAGGCTCGGGACCTTCGCGGGCAGAACGTCGACGACCTCGTAGGCGGTGACACCTGCCGATGCTGGGCCGTTCGGTTCGACATCGGTGGTCAGATAGGCGATCTTCGGGTGGAGTCGGCGGGCCTGCAGCGGTGCGCACAGGGCGGCGACGAGTCCGGCGCGCACGATCGCCCCGTCGGGTTCGAGGAGGTACTTTCCGAGCTCCCCGATGCCCGCTTCGTCCTCGTCGGGCAGGTTGTCCTCGTGGACGAGGAGGGTGCGCTCGCCCATGACGAGGGCTCCGCGGCCCGGTCGCTGCCGGGCAGCACCGAAGTAGAGGCAGACCTCGACGACCTCGCCGTTATGGGAGACCCACTGGGCTTCGGCGTCCTCGGGCACGAGGTCGTGGTCGAGTGCCGGGCCGAGCTTCACTCCGGCCGACTTCGCCGCGTTCGCCTGCTCGATCACCCACGACAGTGAGGGGGAGAACGCCTCGGGGTCGGTGATGCGGGCGGTCGATCCGCGTTTGTCGGCCTTGCCGACGGTTCGCCGGGCCGGATCGAACCAGAGGGCATCGAATCCGGCGAGGTCGACATCCTCGGCGCGCGCGTGGTCGACGGCGGCATCGGGCAGATGGCGGAGGTTGAAGGCGGCAATGGCGGCGGTGACCTCGTCGGCGTCGACGGCCGAGACCTGCGCACCCATTCCGGCGAAGGCGACCGAGTCCGCGCCGATCCCGCACCCGAGATCGGCGATGCGGAAGGACTCACCCTCGGCCGTGTCCCCGATGAGGCGACGCGCATGATGAGCGGCGACCGGCAGCCGCGTGGCCTGGGCCAGCCCGTCACGGGTGAAGAGCATGTCCTCGGCGAAGGGTCCGAGCTTCGCGGCCGCCTCCTGCCGCAGCCGCGCCTGAGTGAGCAGGGCCGCGGTCGCCTCGGCGGAGTAGCCCTCCTTCCGCAAGGCCGTCGACCGGGCGAGCTCATCGCCTGCGAGGTCGTCGATGCGATCGAGCCGGTCGAGGACGGCGACGTCGAGCAGTTCGGTCAGTGTCTGCGGATCCATAGGCTTCACCCTATCGTCTGCGAGGTGGGGTCTTTCCCTCGCCGTGGCGGCCCGGCCGAACCGCCGGACCGCCGAGGTGATTGTGACGGCTGGGCTGTGCGGTAAGTTGTTGGCTGTGACGTTACTGACCGCCCGCGATATCCGCGAACTCGCCGCTGCCATCGGTCTGCGCCCGACGAAGCAGAAGGGCCAGAACTTCGTCATCGACCCCAATACTGTGCGCTCGATCGTCGCTGCCGCAGGACTTGCGGAGAACTCGGACGTCGTCGAGATCGGTCCGGGTCTCGGTTCGCTCACCCTCGGTCTCCTCGAAGCCGGCCACACCGTCACCGCCGTCGAGATCGACGAACTCCTCGCACAGAAGCTGCCGAGCACAGTGGAGACGTTCGCCGGCGGTGACGCTCCGTTCCGGCTGGTCCACGCCGATGCCCTGCGCGTCACGACGCTTCCCGCCCCGCAGCACGCGACCGAAGCCGTGGCAGGCACGCCCGACGCCGGTGAGAACCAGCCCGACGCCCTCGTAGCGAACCTGCCCTACAACGTGGCCGTGCCCGTGCTGCTGCACTTCCTCGAGACCTTCCCGAGTCTGACGACCGTCCTCGTCATGGTCCAGCTCGAAGTCGCCGAACGGCTCGCTTCCGCACCGGGCTCCCGCACCTACGGAGTCCCCAGCGTCAAGGCGCAGTGGTACGGGGATGTGCAGCTGGCGGGCAAGATCGGCAAGAACGTGTTCTGGCCGGCCCCGAACATCGACTCCGGACTCGTGCGCATCGACGTCACCCGCACCGACCGCGACCCAGCGACCCGCAGCCGCCTCTTCGCCCTCATCGACTCAGCCTTCGCCCAGCGCCGCAAGACCCTGCGCGCCGCCCTGTCCGGCTGGGCCGGCAGCCCCCAACAATCCGAAGACCTGCTGACCGCGGCCGGAATCGACCCGAAGACCCGCGGCGAGGCCCTCACCGTCGCCGACTTCGAACGCCTCGCCGCCGTGGCCGTCGACGATGACGCCTCCGCAACAGCTCCGCCCACCGAGGATCCCTCACCATGACCGTCCCGCTGCACCCGCGCATGACGATCCCGGCCCCGGTGAAAGTGTGGGCGCCGGCGAAGATCAACATCCACCTCGGTGTGGGCGCGGTCGACGACGGATATCACGAGCTCGCGACCGTGTTCCAAGCGCTCAACCTCGGCGAGACCCTGACCCTCATTCCCGGCGGAACACGAACGATCATCGTCCAGGGCCGCTACGCGGATGCCGCGGTCCCACGCGATGAGTCGAACTTCGCCAGACGCGCCGTCGACCTCCTCATCACCGCACTCGACGATGATCGTGACGTCGACGTGCTGCGTGACCTCGACATCGTCATCGACAAGCAGGTGCCCGTGGCCGGTGGCATGGGCGGGGGATCGGCCGACGCTGCCGCCGCCCTCGTCGGAGCCGCCCACCTCGTCGGCGGGGTCGATGAGGCGATCCTCCACGAATGCGCGGTCGCCGTCGGCGCCGACGTCGCGTTCCTCCTGCGCGGGGGCACGGCCATCGGCCACGGTCGCGGGGAGAAGCTGAGCCCCGTGCTCACTCGCGGAACCTTCCACTGGGTGATGGCCACCTCGGCGTCGCCCCTGCTCACCCCGGACGTCTACGCCCGCTTCGACGAGCTCAACCCCGACCCGGCACCCGCGACCGTCCCCGACCGGGTGCTCACGGCGCTCGCCGCCGGCGAACCGGACACGCTCGCGGAATCTGCGGCGAACGACCTCACCGAGGCGGCCGTGTCCTTCATGCCCGAAATCGCCGAGGTGATGGAGGCCGGCCGGGACGCCGGAGCGCTCCTGCCCCTGCTCAGCGGGTCGGGCCCGACGATCGGCTTCCTCGCCCGCGACGCCCACCATGCCCTCGACCTGGCCGTTCTCCTGCAGGCCACGAGAGGCGTCAACGAAGCGCTGCGCACCACCGGGCCCGCCCCCGGAGCGCACATCGTGGACGGCGGCTGACCGTGGGGGAGAGGAACGGCACCCCCGCCGAGGCGGGCGGCAGTCCGAAATCGGGGCCGGAGAACCGCAGCAACCTCCATGAGACGCTGCGCGACCAGGTCGGACAGGACATCGTCGCCGGGCGGCTGGCCGCCGGGACGATCATCAAGGCCGAGGATCTGCGTGCCCGCTACGACGTGTCGCTGTCGGTGGTGCGCGAAGTCGTGCGAGTCCTCGAATCATTGGGCATGCTGCAGCCGATCCGTCGGGTCGGTCTCGTCGTGCTCGCGATGAGCGAATGGATGCTGCTCGACCCGCTCGTCATCCGCTGGAGGATGACCGAGACTCCGGCGCGGCAGCTGCGATCGCTGACCGAACTGCGGGTGGCCATCGAACCCGAAGCGGCCGGACTGGCCGCTCAGCATGCCCCGGCGGACGTCGCCGAGGAGATCATGGGTCTGGCCGCCCGGATGAGGGCGACGGGCAGACAGGGCGATGTCGAAGCGTTCCTCGATGCCGATGTGGCGTTCCACCGGACGGTGCTCGGCGCCGGCGGCAACGAGCTCTTCGCCGCCTTCGACACCGTCATCGGTGAGATCCTCGCCGGGCGCACCGGGGCGGGGCTGATGCCGAAGTTCCCGCATCCGGATGCCCTGCAATGGCATTTCGACGTCGCCGACGCCATCGGCGGGCAGGACCCGGCCCGGGCGAAGGACGCGATGGCGAAGATCGTGGCCAAGGCCGATGCGGAGATGGGCAGCGTCTGGGCCGACGAACCCCGGCACACCGGACACTGACGAAACCGACGCCTGGTCCGAGAAGCCAGTCGCATGGTCCGAGGGGCCCGTGCGGCCGAGAGGCCCGGCGCATGGTCCGAGGGGCCCGTGCGGCCGAGAACCTGTCCTAGAACAGGCTGACGATTCCGTAGAGGACCAGGCTGAGCAGGAATCCGACGGTGCCCAGCAGCGTCTCCGCAACGGTCCAGGTCTTCAGCGTCGTCTTCGTGTCCATGCCGAAGAAGCGGGAGACCAGCCAGAAGCCGGAGTCGTTGACGTGGCTGGCGAAGACCGAACCGGCCGCCAGCGACAGCACGATCGCGACGACCTGCAGGCTCGAGAAGTCGGGGTTGCCGACGACGATCGGCTGGACGAGAGCCGCCGCGGTCGTCAGCGCCACTGTGGCCGAACCCTGCGCGATGCGCACGATCGCGGCGATGACGAATCCGGCGACGATGACGGGCAGACCGAGGGCGGCAAGTGATTCGGCCAGCGAATCGCCGATGCCGCTGGCACGCAGGACTCCGCCGAACATACCGCCGGCGCCGGTGATGAGGATGATCGAGCACACCGGGCCGAGCGCGGAGTCGACGACGGTCTCGATGAGCGACTGGCCCTTCTTCTGCTTCCAGCCGAGCAGCCACATGGCGATGACGACGGTGATGAGCAGGGCGATCGGGGTCTCTCCGAGCAGTCGCAGGGAGCTGATGAACACCGATTCGACATCGACCCACCCGGCTTCACCGGCGAAGTTCAGCCCGGTGTTGAGGAAGATGAGCACGAGCGGCAGGACGAGGAGGAAGATGACGTGGCCGAGCTTCGGGCGCGAGGCGAAGTCGGCATAGGTGTCGTCCTTCCCGGCCGAGAGGACCGACGGGACCGCGACGTCGATGCGTCGGCCGATGATGAGCCCGAACAGGTACCCGGTGAGGTACCAGGCCGGGATGGCGACGACGAGTCCGCAGATGAGGACGAGACCGACGTTCGCGCCGAGCAGTCCGGAGGCCGCGACCGGGCCGGGGTGCGGGGGCACGAAGATGTGCATGGCGGAGAACGCCATGGCCGCGGGCATCGCGTAGAGCAGCAGAGATCCGCCGAGGCGGCGCGCGATCGTGAAGATGATCGGCAGCATGACGACGAGGCCGGCGTCGAAGAAGATCGGGAAGCCGAAGAGCAGCGAAGTCACACCGAGGGCGAACGGTGCCCGCTTCTCACCGAAGAGGCGGATGAGGGCATCGGTGAGCACCTCGGCGCCGCCGGAGAGTTCGAGCATCCGCCCGAGCATCGCACCGAGGCCCACGAGCAGGGCCACGCTGGCCAGGGTCGACCCGAAACCGTCGTAGAGGACGTCGATGAGGTCGCCGGGCATGATTCCGGCGGCCAGCGCCGTGATCACTGAGACGATGACGAGGGCGATGAAGGCATGTACGCGTGCCTTGATGATGAGCAGGAGCAGCACGGCGATGGCCGCGGCTGCGATGCCCAGCAGAGCCGGGGTCGACAGAGTCCAGGCCAGTTCGAGTTCGGTCATTGTTCCTCTTCCTTGAGGTCAGGTGGATGGACGGACGGTGGACGGGGTGATCATGCGCTCATCCGCTTCACGGATGCGAGGATCGCACCCAGGACATCGGGGATCGACTGGTCGACGTCGACGGTGGCGTGAGCTTCCTCGGCAGCGAGCGGTTCGAGGGTGGCCAGCTGCGAGTCGAGCAGGTCGGGGGACATGAACTCATGGTCGCGGCGGGCCAGATGGTCGGCGATGACCTCTCGAGGACCGTCGAGATGGATGAAGACGAGCTCGGGTGCGGACCTGCGCAGCAGGTCACGGTAGGTGCGCTTGAGTGCGGAGCAGGCGATGACGGGAGCCGGGGTGCGAGCGGCTTCGAGTGCGACACTGTCGAGCCAGGGGGCCCGATCCTCATCCGTGAGCGGCACCCCGGAGCCCATCTTCGCTTTGTTCGCCGCGGAGTGCAGATCGTCGGCGTCGACGAATCGACGGTCGAGGGCGTGCGCCACCTGTGCGCCGAGGACGGTTTTGCCGGTTCCCGAGACGCCCATGATGACGAGCGGTGGAAGGAAAGGGCTGTGACCCATAACCGAAACCTCTCGATAAAATATGAAGAAATATCTACAATCAGTTATTAAAACAGATTTATTGCACCGTAGTGCTGGCAGGAAGCGACTGTCAATACTGCCGATCCAGGGAAGAGGAATGCTCATGAAGGCCGATGTCGCAGTGATCGGAACCGGTGTGATGGGATCGAATCTCGCCCGCAATCTCGCCCGGCAGTCCGACCACCGTGTGGCCGTCTACGACAGGGACGTCGAACGCGCCCAGAGCCTGGCTCAGGACTTCCCCGAGGCCGATTTCATCGTCGCCTCCGACCCGACCGACCTGGCCGCGAAGCTCGCCGAACCGCGGGTGGCGATCCTCATGGTCAACGCCGGAAGAGCCACGGATTCGGCGATCGGCGACCTCGCCGAGGCGTTCGCACCAGGTGACATCATCGTCGACGGCGGCAATTCCCACTTCCGGGACACGATCGACCGTGGGGTCCGACTCGAGGGCACCGGCATCGAGTTCGCCGGGGTCGGCATCTCCGGGGGAGAGGTCGGCGCTCTGCTCGGACCTTCCCTCATGGTCGGCGGATCGGAGACCGCATGGCAGCGTCTGCGCCCCCTGCTCGAACCCATCGCAGCACAGGCCGGAGATGAGGCCTGCGTGGACCACATCGGCACCGACGGGGCCGGGCATTTCGTCAAGATGGTCCACAACGGCATCGAATACGCCGATATGCAGCTCATCAGCGAGGCCTTCGCCCTCCTGCGCGACGGCCTGGGGATGACGCCGGCCGAGATCGCCGAGGTCTTCGCCGACTGGAACACCGGAGAGCTCGAGTCCTACCTCATCGAGATCACCGCCGACGTCCTCGCCCACGTCGACGAGGCGACGGGCCGGCCGTTCGTCGATATCGTCGCCGATGCGGCGAAGGCCAAGGGCACGGGTGCGTGGACAGCGCAGGTCGGGCTGGATCTCGGGGTTCCGGTGCCCACCATCGCCGAGGCGGTCTTCTCCCGGTCGCTGTCATCCGCGCTCGATCTGCGCGCTCAGGGGCTCCGGCTGGCCGGTCCCCGTCCCGGCGCCGAACCGTCGTCGCTGCCCGGCCACGAGCGGACGGCTCGCATCGACGAAATCGGTCGGGCGCTGCTGCTCGGCAAGGTCATGGCCTACGTGCAGGGCTTCCACGAGATCTCTGCCGGGGCCGCCGAACACGGCTGGGACATCGACCTCGGGCGCCTCGCTGGGATCTGGCGGGCCGGATGCATCATCCGGGCCCGACTGCTCGATCGCATCGTCGGGGCCTTCGATTCCCCGGCCCCTCCAGAGAACCTGCTGGCTGCCGAGTTCGTCCGCGAGGTTGCCGAGGGCTGCCAGGAATCCCTGCGTTCGAGTGTCGTCCAGGCTATCGGTGGCGGCATCGCCGTCCCCGCGCTGGCCTCGACGTTGTCCTACTTCGACGGACTGCGCACCGAGGCGGGCAGCGCCGCTCTCATCCAGGCCCAGCGCGACCGCTTCGGTTCGCACACCTATGCGCGCACCGACCGTCCCGGGACCTTCCACACCCTGTGGTCGGGGGATCGCAGCGAAGTCGAGCTCTGAGCCGATCGAGCTCCGAACGGTCGGCCGCCTCGGTGACAGTCGACCGGAACGACGGGGCCGCCTCGGTGCGGTGCGAAACTGACGGTCGGCCGCGCCTCGGTGACGGTCGAACTGATCTCACCCATCGACTGTGGTGGCCCGGATGTCGGACTGTCGATATGTTAGAGCCATGACTTTGCCACACGAAGATGTTGACCCAGACGGCCTGCTCGAATACTCGGTGGTCTTCACCGACCGATCGCTCAACCACATGTCGCAGCGATTCGTGTCCGTGATGCAGGAGATCAACCGGATCCTGCGCTCGGCCTACGATGCCGATTCCGCAGCCATCGTCCCCGGCGGCGGCAGCTACGCCATGGAATCCGTGGCCCGCCAAGTGGCCACCGGCAAGAAGGCGCTGATCGTGCGCAACGGTCTGTTCTCCTTCCGCTGGTCGCAGATCCTCGACGCCGGAGCCATCGCCTCGGAGACGACCGTGCTCAAGGCCTCCCCGGAGTCCGCCGAGCACCAGTCGCCGTGGTCGCCGGCCCCCATCGCCGAGGTGGTCGCCGCCATCGAGCGCGAGAAGCCCGCTGTCGTGTTCGCTCCCCACGTCGAAACCGCCTCGGGAATGGTCCTGCCCGATGACTACGTCCGCCAGGTTTCCGAGGCCGTGCATTCGGTCGGCGGAATCTTCGTTCTCGACTGCATCGCCTCGGGTGCGGTGTGGGCATCGATGACCGACCTCGGTGTCGATGTGCTCGTCTCCGCCCCGCAGAAGGGCTGGAGCGGATCGCCGTGCGCCGGATACGTCATGCTCAGCAAGGCCGGCCGCGCCGCCGTGGAGGCGACGACGTCGACGAGCTTCGCGATGGATCTGAAGAAGTGGCTGTTCATCGCCGACGAATACGAAGCCGGTCGTGCGCCGTACCATGCGACGATGCCCACCGACGCTCTGGCGCACAACGCCAAGCTCATGGCCGAGAGCGAGGAGCGCGGCTTCGACAAGCTCGCCGCGGCGCAGGCCGAGCTCGGGCAGCGCGTGCGCGCGGTCTTCGCCGAACGCGGACTGCCCTCGGTGGCGTCGGACGAGTTCGCCTCGCCGAGCGTGGTCGTCGTCCACACCGACAACCCGCAGCTCGCCACCGGCGCCGGCTTCAAGGAGGTCGGCGTGCAGATCGCCGCTGGCGTGCCGCTGCAGTGCGATGAGCCCGAGGATTTCTCGAGTTTCCGCATCGGCCTGTTCGGTCTCGACAAGCTCGGCGACATCGACGGCACGATCGCTCGCCTCGAGGCCGCTCTCGACTCGATCGGCGTGACCGCCGAAGCCTGAGCGGCGCGCACGAACCTGCACCGGCAGCGCCCGCGCCCACCGGCAGTCGCAACTTACACAGGCAGTCGCAACTTACACAGTCAGCGCCATAACCTCCCGCTGCAACGAGAGGCTATGGCGCTGACTGTATGTTGTGACGCTAACGGTGCAGGCCACCATCAACGGTGAGGGATGCTCGGAGAGGCTCGCGCGGCCGCAATGGGTTGAGCCACGCGCAGCCGAGTTCAGCAGCGCTCGACGCGACCGCCCGATTCTCCGGGAGGTAATTGCAGAAATCTTCGTGGGAAATCAACAATTACCTACCGGAGAATCCTGCGCGGGCACGTTCCGGTCCCGGGCACGCTGCGCCGCCGGGCACGCTCCGCCGCCGGGCGGGTCCGGCTCTGCGCTCGGCCTCAGGCGGTGTCTCCGAGGGCGACGACGTTGTCGGCGAGCCGTTCGTTGCTGCCGTACATGAAGTGGTTGGCCATGTTCTCGGAGAACCGGCTGGCTTCTGTGGTCAGCCCGACCGCCTCGGCGACCTCGCGGATGTGCATCGGGGTGGCGCCGCAGCAAACGCCGATGTAGTTGACGCCCAGGTCGTAGGCCTCCTTCGCGAACGCACCGATCTCGTAGCGGTTGGTCTGCAGGGGATCGAGAGCGGTGGGGAACGTGCGCCCGTGCGGAGAGGCCACCTCGGCGCGGGGGTCGGAGAGGTTGAAGAACGTCGGCTCATCCTCCGTGGTGCGGTAGGGGATCGGCAGGGCGCCGACGTGACAGGACACGGCCGCCCGGATCTCCTTGAGCCACGGCAGCATCGTCATCGGCCCGCGGAAGCAGTTGAGGCCGACGACATCGACGCCGAGCTGCTCGAGGCGCTGCGCGGTCTCGACGATCCCGACCCCGTCGGCCATCTCCTGGAAGGCCATCGGTGCCAGTGTGAGCACGACGGGCAGCCCGCTGGCCTTGGCGATCTCGGCGGCGGCGATGGCCTCACCGGCGAAGTAGAAGGTCTCGCCGATGATGAGGTCGGCACCTTCCTCGACCGCCCAGCCGACCATCTCGGCGAACATGGCCCGCACCTCGGCCTGCTTGGACTCATCGGCCGGGTCCCAGATGTTGGAGTTCGAGATGTTGCCGGCCATGAAGTTCCCGGGCTCGGCATCGGCGACGGACCGGGCGATCTGCAGGGCGGCGCGGTTGAGAGGCTCGAGCAGGTCCTCCTTGCCGATCACGCGCATCTTCTCGCGGTGTCCGTTGTAGGTGAAGGCCTCGACGATGTCGGAGCCGGCCCGCTGAAAGTCGACGTGCAGCGACCGCAGGGCATCGGGGAATTCGAGGGCCACCTCGGGGACGAATTCGCCGGCCGACAGGTATCCGCGTTTCTCGAGCTCGAACAGGAAGCCTTCCGCGCAGATCACGGGGCCGGCATCGAGGCGTTGGGTCAGTGCGTTGGTCGCGGTCATGGTTGCTCTCCGATTCGATGATGTGGTCGAGCCCGGGCGAGCGGCCCGAACCTGGGTATCACACCATCGATCGCCGCAGCGACGTCCGTCACATCGACACAAATCGTCGCCGATCGCCATGAAAGGACACGACATTCGCCGAGGCGGCCCGCCGAAGAGCGCTCACAGCTGGGCTCCGGTGTGGCCCGGTCGGGGGCAGGCACCGGCGGTTGCGGACCGAGGGTCAGCTGTCCTCGTCGCCGCTGAGGTAGACCGGCAGGCGACGGTAGCGCATTGCCCGCTGGGCGGCTCCGGCGGGAACCTCCTGCGTGGTTTCGTACGTGGCGTTGTTCTGCGGAACCTCGTGCGAACCCGGCAGCGGGTACGCCTCGCCCGCGACCGGTGCCGGCGAGGCGAAGGACTGCTGCTGGCCCGGCTGCTGTTCGAAGCCGGGGGAGTGCTGGTAGCCGACTCCGGGCAGCGGCTGCAGGCCGAGTCCCTGCCGGTCCGGTCCGTCGCCCTCGCTGTAGGCGTTGCCGGGGTGATGAGCGTCGCCGGAGTAGTAGGCATCTCCACGGCGGCTACGTCGGCTGCCGCCGCCACGTCCGCCGCGCCGGTCGGAATCCTCCGGTCGCAGGAACGGGAACGGTTTGAGCAGCAGGCCCGTGACGGTCGACGACCACCAGCGCAGAGCGCGTTCGAAGGGCCCCCAGGACAGCACGCCCGTCCACACCACGGCCAGGGCCGCGCAGATGAGGAGGACGACGGCGTCGTGGAGTACGGTGCGGCTGTCGTCGAGGACCGGCTGCAGGCCGCGGACGACGAAGCCGTGGAGGATGTAGACCGCCAGGCTGTGCTTGCCGATCGTGGCGAGCGTGTCTTTCGTGTTCGACAGCCAGGTCAGGAGCGCCAATGTCAGCAGCACCGCTCCGAGGTCGACGATGAGGCGCAGGCCTACGCCTTCGGGAACGCTGACGCCGAAGTGGGCGAAGTTGAGGCTGCCGTAGAGCCAGTTGTGATCGACCTGGTCGAGGTAGAAGTATCCGACTGCTGCGAGTGCGGCGACGCTGAGGCCGAGTTTCTGCCAGATCGCAAGGCTGCCCGCCCAGCCGATGATCTGCTTGCCGTAGAGCTTGCCGATGACGAAGAACGGCCAGAACGCCATCGTCCGAGCCGCGGAGAGTTCGGTGTCGAGGATCGGCAGGAGTCCGCCGAAGAGCCCGACGACGAGCGAGGCGACGAGCATCGTGCGGGGGAAGCGCTCGATGAAGGGGACCGTGATCATCCACCACGCCATCGACAGCAGGAACCACGTGTACCAGAACGGTCTGAGGAAGTCGTAGTCGGGATTGAGCCCGAAGATCCACATCCACCCCCACATGAGCGGCAGCACCGTGGCGAGGAGAACGAAGTAGGTCAGCACCCGTTCGGCCAGCTTGTTCGACTTCGCCGTGATTCCGGCGAGGAAGACGAACGCCGGCATGTGGAACATGTAGATGAAGTACATCGGTGCGCCCAGGATCGGCGACTCCCACGGAGAGGTTCGAGCGAGAAGGTGGCCCAAAACCACCAGGAAGATCAGTATTCCCTTGGCGCGGTCGATGCGATAGTCCCGTGTTGACACGCCGATACACTACCGCACCCGGCAGGCTTTGGGGAAAGATCACACCATCGCCGAGGTGGTCGCCCGGTCATGTGGGACGCTGGCCTCGCGTGTGCGACCAGCGATGGAAACGACTAGTCGCGGGCGGCGCAATTGACGCATTTGGCCGCATAGGGGCGGGCCTCCAGCCGCGCCTCGGCAATGGGTCTGCCGCATTCGATGCAGATCCCGAACGTGCCCGCGGCGAGGCGGTCGACCGCCTCGGCGATCTCATCGAGGCGATTTTCGGACTGTTCGAGCAGGGTCGCGGCCTGCGACCGTTCGAAGGCCAGCGTCGCGCCTTCCGGGTCGTGCTCGTCGTCGCTGTTGTCACCGTCGCGGGCGGCCGAGACCTCGTCGATACCTTGGGTCAGACGGTTGATGAGCGCCTGCGTCTCCGCCCGCTCATCCTCGAGCCGCTCCCGCATCTGCGCTTCGTCGATCATCGTCGTCTCCTCGGCGTGGTCCGGCTTCGTCGTCCGGCATTATCGTCGTTCGGCATTGTCGTCGTTCGTCGCCTCGAAACTCCGGCGTCGAACGTTCAGGCTTCCAGGGCCTCGGAGGCGTCGAGCCAGCGCATCTCGAGCTCGTCGAGTTCGTCCTGAGACTCACGGATCGCTGCCGTGAGCTCGGCCAGTCCTTCGAAGTCGGTCTGGTCGTGGGCGGCCATCTCCTCGTGCTTCTGCGCGATCTGCGCGCCCAGCTTGTCCATCCGCCGTTCGATCGCGGACACTTCCTTCTTCGCCGCCCGGGCTTGCGCACCGGACAGTTTCGGAGCCGACGTGGCTCCCTCGCTCGCCGAGGCGGCCCCACCGGAACCGTCCCCGCCGGTTCCCGTCGCGGCCCCGTTAGAACTGCCGGACGCCTTGTTCGAACCGGCGGCACCCCGGCGTTCCTGTTCGGCTCGCAGTCGCAGGTACTCTTCGACGCCGCCGGGAACATGGCGCAGTCCGTGATCGAGGATCGCGTACTGCTGATCGGTCACGCGCTCCAGCAGGTACCGGTCGTGGGAGACGACGATGAGGGTGCCCGGCCAGGAATCGAGAAGATCCTCCATGGCCGCAAGCATGTCCGAATCGACGTCGTTGGTCGGCTCATCGAGGATGATGACATTGGGTTCGGCCATGAGCAGCAGCAGAAGCTGGAGGCGGCGCTTCTGTCCGCCGGAGAGCTCCTTGACCCGTGCGGACAGATGTTCCTTCGCGAAGCCGAGCCGTTCGAGCAGCTGAGCCGGGGTGAAGTCCTTGCCTTCGATGGTGAACGAAGTCTTCGACTCGGCGAGGACTTCGCGCACACGGGAGTCGGCGATCCGGGCCAGATCCTTGAACTGCTGATCGAGCACGCCGATCTGCACGGTCTTGCCGCGCTTGACCCGTCCGGCATCGGGGTCGATCTCTCCCGAGATCAGACCCAGCAGGGTCGACTTCCCGGCGCCGTTGGGGCCGAGGATTCCGGTGCGTTCGCCGGGACCGATACGCCAGGTGACATCGTCGAGGATCGCAGTCTCACCGAAGTGCTTGGACACGTCGAGCAGATCGACGACGTCCTTGCCCAGGCGGGCCGTGGCCATCTTCTTCAACTCGATCGGATTGCGGACCTCGGGCACGTCGGCGATGAGCTGGTTGGCCGCCTCGATGCGGAACTTCGGCTTCGACGTCCGAGCGGGTGCGCCGCGCCGCAGCCATGCGAGTTCCTTGCGCATGAGATTCTGTCGCTTCGCCTCGGTGGCGGCAGCGATCCGGTCGCGTTCGACGCGCTGGAGGACGTAGGCGGCATAACCGCCTTCGAAGGGCTCGACGATGCGGTCGTGGACCTCCCAGGTCTTCGTGCACACCTCGTCGAGGAACCACCGGTCGTGGGTGACCAGCAGCAGGGCTCCGGCGTTCTTCGGCCACCGGCCGCGCACATGCTTGGCCAACCATGCGATGCCGTCGACGTCGAGATGGTTCGTCGGCTCGTCGAGGATGAGCATGTCCCAATCGCCGATGAGCAGCGCCGCCAGGGCCACCCGGCGGCGCTGACCGCCGGAGAGCGAGGAGATCTGCGCATCCCAATCGAGATCGGCGATGAGTCCGGAGATGATGTCACGGGCCCGCGGATCGGCCGCCCATTCGTGATCGGCGGCATCGCCGACGACGGAGAAGCCCACGGTCGCTTCGTCATCGAGGTCATCGCTTTGGCCGAGCATGCCCAGACGCAGACCGCCGCGATAGGTCACGCGTCCGGAATCGGGTTCGATGGTGCCGGCGAGCATGCCGAGCAGACTCGACTTGCCGTCGCCGTTGCGGCCGACGATGCCGATCATGTCGCCGGACTCGACGCCGAGGGTGACGGAGTCGAAGACGACGCGCGTGGGATATTCGAGGTGGAGGGCTTCTGCCCCGAGGAGATGTGCCATAGCGCTCCCTAGCCTAGTTCACGATGACCGGGTCCCGGCCACTGCTGGGGCTCTGCTCTGTGCCCCAGCGGAGTGTCTGCTCTGTGTCGGCAGGCGGTCTCCGCGCCACGGTCGACTGTCTCAAAGATGGGGGTCTGTGCGTTCGCATTGCGGACCGCGAACGGCCGTGCGTGACGGAATATTTCTTTTTCATATCGGTGTCCGTGATTGAGGTGCTAGCGGAGCCGCCGAAACGACTTCGGTGCATTAGACTGACCGAAACTCATCAAAATATGACAGTTCGTCCAGTGGTTTCACATCTTCGGTAGGGGCAGACAGCGCCCTCATCCGTGTGCACTGTCTGTATCAGAAAAGAGAAAACGTGAAGAAGCTCGCTTCAGCGGTGTCGATGATCGCCGCATCCGCCCTCGTCCTCTCGGCCTGTGGTTCAGGTGAAGGAGGCGAATCCGGCTCCGACTACCTCGCCTGCATGGTCTCCGACTCCGGCGGTTGGGACGACCAGTCCTTCAACCAGTCCGGTCGGGAAGGTATGGAGAGCGCGAAGAAGAACCTGGGAATCGAAGAGAAGCTCGCCGAATCGCAGGGCGACGCGGACTTCGGGCCGAACGTCGACAACATGGTGCAGCAGGGCTGCAACCTCACCTTCGGCGTCGGATTCCTCCTCGAGGACACGATCCAGGAAGCCGCCGAAGCGAACCCGGACCTCAACTTCGCGCTCATCGACTCCACGTTCTCCGACGCCGACGGCAAGCCGGTGACGCTCGACAACGCCAAGGCAGTCGTCTTCAACACCGCCGAGGCCGCGTATCTGGCCGGCTATGTTGCGGCCGCGACCTCGGAGTCGGGCAAGGTCGGCACCTTCGGCGGCATCCAGATTCCGTCGGTGACGATCTTCATGGACGGCTTCGCCGATGGCGTGGACAAATTCAACGAGGACAACAACAAGGACGTCAAGCTGCTCGGCTGGAACAAGGAGAAGCAGGACGGATCGTTCTCCGGTGACTTCGAGAACCAGGGACAGGGCCAGGAACTGACCAAGCAGCTCATCTCGCAGGGCGCGGACGTCATCATGCCCGTGGCCGGACCCGTCGGCCTCGGTGCCGCAGCGGCGGCGAAGGAAGCCGGCGACGTCGACCTCGTGTGGGTCGACTCCGATGGCTACGAGTCGACCGAATACGGCGACATCATCCTCACCTCGGTGGTCAAGCAGATCTCGCAGGCCGTCGAAGACACCATCAAGGAAGGCACCGAGGACAACTTCACCAATGAGCCCTACGTCGGCACGCTCGAGAACGAAGGTGTGGGCATCGCTCCGTACCACGACTTCGAGGACAAGGTTCCCGAAGACGTGAAGAAGGACGTCGAAGAGCT
This sequence comes from Brevibacterium sp. VCM10, assembly GCF_000583215.1. Taxonomy (NCBI): domain Bacteria; kingdom Bacillati; phylum Actinomycetota; class Actinomycetes; order Micrococcales; family Brevibacteriaceae; genus Brevibacterium; species Brevibacterium sp. VCM10. The sequence continues at coordinate 7,133 of NZ_JAJB01000042.1, read as the reverse complement.
GAAGAAGCAGATCATCGACGGTAGCCTCGTCGTCGAGTCGGAGAGCACACCGAAGTAAGCTCGTCGGATAAACTGCAGGGCCGAGTTCTTTCGGCCCTGCAGTTTTCAAGTTTGTGAGGAGAACCGGAAGCAGTGAAACTCGAGCTTCGCGGGATGACCAAGGTGTTCGGATCGTTCGTGGCCAACGACCACATCGATCTCACCATCCAGCCGGGCGAGATCCACGCCCTGCTGGGTGAGAACGGCGCCGGCAAATCCACCATGATGAACGTCCTCTACGGACTCTACGACGCCGATGGAGGAGAGATCCTCATCGACGACGAGCCGGTGAAGTTCTCCGGCCCGGGCGATGCCGTGGCCGCGGGAATCGGCATGGTCCACCAGCACTTCATGCTCGTGCCCGTGTTCACCGTGGCCGAATCCGTGGCGCTGGGCTACGAACCGACGAAGAGCCTCGGACTCCTCGACATCAACGAGGCGCGGAAGAAGGTCAAAGAGATCTCGTCGCGCTTCAACTTCAATATCGACCCCGACGCCCTCATCGAGGACCTGCCGGTCGGCGCCCAGCAGCGCGTGGAGATCATCAAGGCCCTGTCCCGGGACGCCGAGATCCTCATCCTCGACGAGCCCACGGCCGTGCTGACTCCGCAGGAGACCGACGAACTCATCTCGATCATGCGCCAGCTCAAAGAGCAGGGCACCTCGATCGTGTTCATCACCCACAAACTCCGCGAAGTCCGCGCGATCGCCGACGCCATCACCGTCATCCGCCGCGGCAAGATCGTCGGCGAGGCCTCCCCGGATTCGACCGAGACCGAACTGGCCAGCCAGATGGTCGGCCGTGCTGTGTCCCTCACGACCGAGAAGGACGCCGCCGATCCGGGCGATGCCACCTTCCAGGTCCGCGGGCTCACCGTCGTCGACAAAGCCGAGAACGTCGTCGTCGACGATGTGTCCTTCGACGTCCGTCGCGGCGAGATCCTCGCCGTCGCCGGTGTCCAGGGCAACGGGCAGACCGAACTGGCCGAGACGATCATCGGCCTGACCGAACCCCGCCTGGGCTCGGTCACGCTCGACGGCAGGGACCTCATCGGGAAGTCGGTGAAGGGCCGCCTCGGTGCCGGCATCGGATTCGTTCCCGAGGATCGGTCGACCGACGGCATCATCGCGGAGTTCGCCATCCGCGAGAACATGATCCTCGACGTCTACGATCGTGAACCCTATGCCAAGGGCCTCAACCTCAAACCGAAGGTCATCACGGAGGAGGCGAAGAAGAAAGTCGACGAGTTCGACATCCGCCTCGGCAGCGTGGTCGACCCGATCGCGACCCTGTCGGGAGGCAACCAGCAGAAGGTGGTGCTCTCCCGCGAGCTCGGTCGTGACCTGCGGCTGTTCATCGCCAGCCAGCCCACCCGCGGCCTCGACGTCGGATCGATCGAATTCGTGCACAAGCGCGTCATCGCCGAACGCGATGCCGGCACTCCCTGCATCATCGTCTCGACCGAACTCGACGAGGTCTACGGACTCGCCGACCGCATCGCCGTGATGTACGCCGGACGCATCGTCGGCATCGTGGGACCCGAGACCTCCCGCGAGGCACTGGGCCTGATGATGGCCGGCGTTCCCGCCGACGAAGCCCTCGAAGCCACGGCCGGCAGCGCGAGCACCGATGGTGCCGCGAACCCGGCAGACGATGCGGAACCGGCCGCCACCTCGGCGGATTCCGCATCCACCGCCACCCCGGCGGACGACGACTCAGCCACCACCTCGGCGGAGGAGACCAAATGACGACTGATATCGCACCGACGGCTCCTTCGCCGGCACCGCCGCCGAAGCCCGAGACCGCCGACGGCAGGGAACAGAGTCTGCTGCAGCAGATCCTGTCGGGATCCTGGCTCGTCTCGCTGCTGGCGATCGTGCTCGCCCTCCTGTTCGGCGGCGTCCTCATCGCCGTGTCGAACGCTGAGGTCGTCGCGGCGGCCGAGAACTTCTTCGCCGCGCCCGGCGAATTCTTCGCCACGCTCTTCCAGACCGTGGGCAACGCCTATTCGGCGCTGTTCCGCGGGGCGGTCTTCGACTGGGAAGCACGCACCACAGAACGCGCCATCCGGCCCCTGACCGAGTCGATGGTCTCGGGCACCCCGCTCATCCTCACCGGTCTCGGCATCGCCCTGGCCTTCCGCTGCGGTCTGTTCAACATCGGCGGTCAGGGCCAGGTCATCCTAGGCGCGACCATCGCCGGTTTCCTCGGCTATGCGCTGCCGCTGCCTCCCGTCGTCCACATGCTCGTCGCCGTCGTCGGCGGCATCATCGGCGGTGCGATCTGGGCCGGCATCGCCGGTGTGCTCAAGGCGCGCACCGGCGCCAACGAAGTCATCGTGACGATCATGCTCAACTCGATCGCCGGCTATGCACTGGGCTACCTGCTCAAGGAGAACTGGTTCACGCACACGAGTTCGGCCAACCCGCAGTCACGCGTCATCGACGACTCCGCGCACATGTTCCTGCTGCTGCCCGCGCCGTTCCGCCTCCACTTCGGTTTCATCATCGCCATCCTCGCCACGATCTTCGTGTGGTGGCTGCTCGAGCGGTCGACGATCGGCTTCGAGTTCAAGGCCGTCGGTGCGAACCCGCATGCGGCTCGGACCGCCGGCATCTCGGTGTCCAAGGTGACTGTGACGGTCATGATCGTCGCCGGTGCCCTGGCCGGACTCGGCGGTGCCGCCCAGGTGCTCGGCACCGAATTCAAACTCACCGGCGGCATCAGCGGATCGATCGGCTTCGACGCGATCACCGTCGCCCTGCTGGGACGGTCGAAGCCGTTGGGGACGTTCCTCGCCGGGCTGCTCTTCGGCGCGTTCAAAGCCGGCGGCTATCTCATGCAGTCCCAGACCGGTACGCCGATCGACATCGTCCTCGTCGTCCAGTCCGTCATCGTGCTGCTCATCGCGGCCCCGCCACTGGTGAGGTCGATCTTCCGGTTGCCCACGCCGGTGCTCAAGCGGAAGGAGGACTGAGATGACCGCTCAGACCGTGGACAAGACACCTTCGACCCAGGTCAAGGCGCTTTCGCCGATCGCCTGGAAATTCCCGATCGTCTATACGATCCTGGCGCTGATCTCGCTCATCTGCTTCGGCCTCATCGGCCGTGACGGAGAGACGACCTTCCGCGTGGCCAGCGGCGGAGACTTCTTCGCCATCCCCGACTTCGCCGTGTCCTCGACGGCGGCGGGGCTGACGCTGGGCATCCTGCTCGTCATCATGGCCGCCGTGTCGATCTATGCGGCGATCAAGCGCATCGACTTCGGCTCCTGGTTCCCGATGCTCTTCGGCGTCATCTTCGTCCTGTCGTTCCTCGCCTGGGCAGGCGGCGGATCCGGCGGTGTGATCCCGCTGACCACGCTGCTCGCCGGTGCCCTGGCACTGTCCGTGCCGCTGATCTTCGGCGCCATGTGCGGTCTCGTGGGAGAACGGTCGGGCATCATCAACATCGCCATCGAGGGCCAGCTGCTGGCCGGCGCCTTCCTCGCCGCGGTCGTCGCCTCGGTGGTGAACAACCCGTACGCGGGTCTGCTCGCAGCCCCCATCGCCGGTGCTCTGGTCGCCGTGGTGCTCACCTTCTTCGCGGTGAAGTACTGGGTCAACCAGATCATCATCGGCGTCGTCCTCAACGTCCTCGTCGTCGGCATCACGAGCTTCCTGTACTCGACGGTGCTCACCCAGGACCCAGGACTGTGGAACTCCCGGCAGAAGCTGCCGAATCTGCCGATCCCGCTGCTCTCGGACATTCCGGTGCTCGGGCGGGTGCTGTTCGACCAGAACATCCTCGTCTACATCATGTACGTCGTCGTCATCGCCCTGCAGATCTTCGTCTTCCGATCGAAGTGGGGACTGCGGATGCGCGCCGTCGGTGAGCACCCGAAGGCCGCGGACACCGTGGGCATCAAGGTCAACTTCACCCGCGTGCGCAACACTCTGCTCGCCGGTGCCATCGCCGGTCTCGGCGGTGCCTTCTTCACCGTCGGCTCCGGACTGGCCTTCGGCAAGGAGATGTCGGCCGGGCAGGGCTATATCGCCCTGGCCGCGATGATCCTGGGCAAATGGAACCCGAAGGGTGCGCTGCTGGCGGCTCTGCTGTTCGGCTTCTCCAAGAGCCTCGGCAACACCCTGCAGTCCATCGGCACCCCGGTGGCCAACGAGCTGCTGCTCATGCTGCCCTACATCGTCACCGTCTTCGCTGTCGCCGGATTCGTCGGCAGGGTCCGCCCGCCGGCCGCGGAAGGTGTGCCCTACGTGAAGTGAGTCCCGCCTCGGCGACGGATCGGTCAGCCACCGTCCCCGACGAACCGGCACGACCCCTCGAGCACCCCACAGTCACCACCCGAAGGAAGAGGTCTCCCCATGACTGTCCCCGAACCTCACCCGACCGACCCGGCTTGGAGCGAGGAACCCACCCCGGTCGCCCCCGAGGACCTCAGCGAGGGCACGTGGGAGCTGCTGCGGGCCGAAGCGAAGCGGGCAATGGCGCGGGCCTATGTGCCCTATTCGAACTATCCGGTCGGGGCGGCCGGTCTCGTCGACGACGGGCGCATCGTCGGCGGCTGCAATATCGAGAACGCCTCGTTCGGGGTGACTCTGTGCGCGGAGTGCTCGCTCGTCTCCGAGATGTTCATGACCGGCGGCGGCCGCCTCGTCGCCTTCGACTGTGTGGACGGGGAAGGCAACACCCTCGTTCCCTGCGGACGGTGCCGGCAGCTGCTGTTCGAACACGGCGGAAACGACCTCGTCATCAACATGCCCAGCGGACGTGAGCCGATGTCCGTGGTCCTGCCCGAGGCATTCGGACCCGATCACCTGGCCGCCGCACGCCGCGACCATACGGCCAAGCACTGACCGATCGACTCCCGCGCCGAGGCGGACGTGGCCGGAACGAGACGGCTGGGGCCCCTGAGGACAGAGTCTGTTGAGGACCAGGGCCTTGAGGGCGACGACTGAGCCGACAACGAAGATTTCGACGACAACGAAGGATTGAGACCGTGAGCGTAGAAGCATTCGACACCGTCGACGTCATCGCCGCCAAACGCGATGGCCGAGCCCTGAGCAAGGAGCAGATCGACTGGGTCATCGACGCCTACACCCGCGGCGCCGTTGCCGACGAGCAGATGGCGGCCCTGGCCATGGCGATCTTCATCAACGATATGGCACCCGACGAGATCGCCCACTGGACGCAGGCGATGATCGACTCCGGTGAGCGGATGGACTTCTCGTCGCTGACCCGACCGACGTCGGACAAGCATTCGACCGGGGGAGTCGGCGACAAGATCACCCTGCCCCTGGCCCCGCTCGTCGCCGTCTTCGACGTGGCCGTCCCGCAGCTCTCCGGCCGCGGTCTCGGCCACACCGGCGGCACCTTGGACAAACTCGAATCGATTCCCGGCTGGCAGGCGGGACTGAGCAATGAGGCGATCGTCGACCAGCTCGAGGACGTCGGCGCCGTCATCTGCGCCGCCGGATCCGGTCTGGCTCCGGCGGACAAGAAGCTCTACGCCCTGCGCGACATCACCTCGACCGTCGACTGCATCCCGCTCATCGCCTCCTCGATCATGTCGAAGAAGATCGCCGAGGGCACCTCCGGGCTCGTCCTCGACGTCAAGGTCGGCTCCGGGGCGTTCATGAAGGACCTGACGAAGGCCCGCACGCTCGCCGAGACGATGGTCGAACTCGGCAAGGCCGCCGGAGTGAACACCTCGGCGCTGCTGACCGATATGTCCACACCCTTGGGTCTGACCGTCGGCAATGCTCTCGAGGTCCGCGAATCCGTCGAGGTCCTGGCCGGCGGCGGACCCGCCGACGTCGTCGACCTCACTGTCGCCCTGGCCGAGGAGATGCTGCGCCTGGCGGGCAGGACCGATATCGACGTCCGCGCCGCCTTGGCCGACGGGCGGGCCATGGACAAGTGGAAGCAGATGATCCGCGCCCAGCACGGCGACCCGGACGCCGCTCTGCCCGTGGCCGAGCACACCGAGGTCGTCACCGCGACCGATTCCGGGGTGCTCACCTCGCTCGATGCGCTCTCGGTGGGAGTCGCCTCGTGGAGGTTGGGTGCCGGACGGGCGCGGAAGGAGGACCCGGTCCAGGATGTGGCCGGAATCGAACTCCACGCCAAACCCGGGGACACGGTCACGGCAGGACAGCCGCTCATGACACTGCACACGGCCACCCCGGAACGGTTCGACCGGGCGATCGAGGCGTTGGAGTCCGCGGTCGAGATCGGCGGGGACGCCGCCTCGGTGCCGGAATCGATCGTCTTCGACACGATCACCTGAGCTCGATCACACATCGGCGGGCCTACTGCGCGGCCGCCGGCCTGACTACTCTGGAACCACAGCCTGAGAAACTGCACCACTGACTGCACCACTGACTGCACCACTGACCTTGGAGGAACCCATGACCAGTCGCACCGATGTCGCCGCGATCATCGACCACACCCTGCTCAAGCCCGAAGCGACTCCCGCCGACGTCGATGCCCTCGTGGCGGAGGCGAAGGAATTGGGCGTGCTCGCGATCTGCGTGTCGCCGTCCATGCTGCCGATCACCGATCCGGGTGAGCTCGTCGTGGCCACCGTCGTCGGGTTCCCCTCCGGCCAGGTGAAGCCGAAGATCAAGGCCGCCGAGGCGGCTCAGGCCGTCGCCGACGGTGCCGCCGAAGTCGACATGGTCATCAACATCGGACAAGCCGTCGCCGGGGACTTCGACGGGCTCGAGGCCGATATCCGGGGTGTCGTCGAGGCCAGCGGGGATGCCCTCGTCAAGGTCATCATCGAGTCGGCGGCGCTGAACGATGAGCAGATCGTCGAGGCCTGCCGTCGCGCCGAGGCCGCCGGTGCCGGATTCGTCAAGACCTCGACCGGTTTCCACCCGGCAGGCGGAGCCAGCGCTCACGCTGTGTCGCTGATGCGCGAGACCGTGGGCGACCGCCTGGGAGTGAAGGCCTCCGGCGGAATCCGCACAGCCGAGGCGGCCGAAGAGATGATCGCCGCCGGCGCGTCCCGCCTGGGTCTCTCCGGCAGCCGTACCATCCTCAACTCCCTCTAATTACTACCTGACGGCGGCCCAGCAACCTCGCGCGAGGT
>NZ_JAJB01000041.1:0-60662 GCF_000583215.1 Brevibacterium sp. VCM10 | reverse complement strand
GTTCCCGCCTCTGTGTGGGCGGCACGCGGTCTGCTCGACGGGGCTGCGCTGCTCGATCCCGTTCGTGCGGCCGAGGCGATCGCCGTCATCGAGTCCGATCAGCGGGCTCCCGGCGCCGATCTCTCCGCTCTGATGCGTCAACTGCGGCGCAGCCGAGATGCCCGATTCGCTCAGGACCGCAGACGGTTCGCGTCGATCGCCCGCGGATTCGCCTCGGACGGCGATGGCTGCGACACGGGAGACGGCGGCGGCAATTCCGGCACATCCCTGACACCCGAGGACCTCGGGCTCGTCACGGCGCTGTCGCATCCGCTGCAGATCGCACGGCTGCGCAGCGCTTCGGATTCCGACTATCTGCTGGCTTCGGGCACGGCGGCGAGCCTGCCGCGTGACTCCTCACTGCAGGGCAGTCAGTGGCTGGCCATCGCCGAGGTGGGTCTGGCCGGATCGCGGGCGATCATCCGATCTGCCGTGCCCATCGACGTCGACACCGCGGAGCTCGCCGGAGCCGGATTGCTGCACACGGAGGAAACCGCGACGTTCGAGTCCGGCAGGGTCCGCGCGGTTCGGCGCAGCCGCCTCGGCGGGATCGAACTGACGTCCACGCCGATCCAGGCCGGCCCGGAACTGGCCCGCCGTGCCATCGCCGCATCGGTGCGCGAACGAGGAGCCCGCGAGGTCGTGCGGCCGTCCGAGGCGTTCGAGAACCTGCGGGCCAGGCTCGGTCTGCTCCGCGCGGTCGTCGGGGATCCCTGGCCGGAGGTGAGGTGGGGGCACCTGTCTGCCACGCTCGATCAGTGGTGTCCGGATGTGCTCGACCGGATCGCGAAGGGCTCCGACCCTGCACGGGTCGATCTTGTCTCCGCGCTGCGCGGTCTGCTGCCGTGGCCCGAGGCGGCCCGGCTCGATGAGTTGGCCCCGACCCACATCACAGTGCCCAGCGGGTCTGCGATCCGCCTCGAGTATCCGGACCCCGATCTCATCGAGCCGGAGGCCGTCTCGGGTGCGGACGACGGATCCCGAGCGGACGGCGAGTCTGCGGCCGCATCCCAGCGCACCGAGATCCCGAGCCCGATCCTCGCGGTCAAGCTCCAGGAATGCTTCGGCTGGACTGAAGTGCCGCGCATCTGCGACGGTAGGGTGCCGGTCACCATGCATCTGCTCTCCCCGGCGCGCAGGCCCTTGGCCGTGACGACCGATCTCGCATCGTTCTGGGCGAACGCGTATGCCCATGTCAGAGCCGAAAACCGGGGTCGCTACCCGAAGCACCCGTGGCCGGAGGACCCGCTGAACGCTCCGGCGGCGAAGGGCACGAAGCGCTCGGGCCGCTGACCGACTCATCGCCGGGCCCGACGCGCATGCGGGCCCGGACGTCGTCTGGGACAATGGTGCGGTGACTTCCGCGCCAACGACCACGACTGCCAGCCCGATCGCGGCGGCGACCGCCTCGTCGGCGGTGGCCCCGATCGCGGCGGTGACCGAGCGCACCGACGAACCGGCGGGCCGCCTCGGTGACGGTGTCATCCCTGCCGAGATCTGGCGCGGGCTGCGTGATGAGCACGAACATCGGATCGCCGAGCGCACGGATGCCCATATCGAGAGGCGGATGCGGCAGGAGTCCCATCCGGTCGAGGATTTCCTCTTCACCTATTACCCGTTCAAGGTCGGGCAGCTGAAGAAGTGGCATCCCGGACCGGGGGTGCGCGTCGAACTCGCCGAGGCGGCCGATCGCCGGTATTTCGACCGGCGTTGGTACCTCATCGACGAGGATCGGAATCTCGCCGAGGTGGACCTCGAGTCCTGGCGGGCCGATCGTGGGGATGGGGCGAAGTTCATCGCCTCCCTGCTGTCGTCGACGCTGAATCGGGAGGCGAATTTCGGGTGTTTCGGCATCCACGAATGGGCGATGGTCTACCGTCTCAGCGAGGAGCAGCGTCGTCATCAGCAGGTGCCGTTGCGGCTCAGCCCCGCCGAGACCGATGCCGTGGTCGAAGGCCATCGCATCCAGTGTTCGCATCATGATGCGTTCCGCTTCTTCACCGCACCGGCCCGGCCGCTCAATACCCTGCAGCCGAGCCGTGAGGGCATGGTCAGCAACGAGCAGCCCGGGTGCCTGCACGCGGGGATGGATCTGTACAAGTGGGCGATGAAGATCTCACCGGTCGCTGATTCGGACCTCGTCGTCGACTGCTTCGATCTGGCTCTCGATATCCGCACTCTGGACATGGAGGCCTCCCCCTATGACCTGCGCGGATGGGGCTACGGGGTCGTCGCGATCGAGACCGCCGCGGGCAAGGCCGAATACATGGAGCGGCAACGCGCGTTTTCAGCCAGGGCCCAGCAGCTGCGGGCTCGACTGCTCGATGCTCTGGCGGTCGCCGGAGTTCATCCCCGCTGAGTCGCCTGGGGGCTGCGCTGGCCAGTCGCTGCGGCTGCGTCGAGCCTGCTGCGCTGACCAGTCGCTGCGGCCGCGCCGTTTCGTGGACGTCTTCGCGGTCGCGGCACCGGCGAGCCTATGATCGGCGGTATGCGTGCCATCGTCTTCGATCAGTTCTCTGTCCGTCCCAATCTCACGGACATTCCCGCGCCCACGGCCCCCGATACCGGCGTCGTCATCGACGTCGAAGCCACCGGGGTGTGCCGCAGCGACCATCACGCGTGGGCCGGCCACGATTCGACGATCACCCTGCCCCACGTACCCGGGCATGAGCTCGTGGGTCGGGTCGCCTCGGCGGGTGTGGGGGTACAGGACTTCCGTATCGGCCAGCGTGTGACCGTTCCTTTTGTGTGCGGGTGCGGAAGCTGCCGGTGGTGCATTTCGGGCAATGCGCAGGTGTGCCCCGATCAGACGCAGCCGGGGTTCACGCATTTCGGGTCATGGGCGGATCAGGTCGTCATCCACAATGCCGATGCCAACCTCGTGGCCGTGCCCGAGGATGTGCCGGCCGCAGCCGTCGTCGGGCTCGGGTGCCGATTCGCCACGGCCTTCCATGGTCTGCGCGTGCGGGCTCGCCTTGCCGCGGACGAGACGGTCGCCGTGTTCGGCTGCGGCGGAGTGGGACTGTCTGCGATCATGATCGCCCGTGCCCTCGGTGCGAGGGTCGTGGCCATCGACGTCAGCGATGCGGCCTTGGAGTCCGCCCGTGAGTTCGGTGCCGCACGGACCGTCAACGCACGAGATCTCAGTCCGGAGGAGCTGAGCGCCGAGGTGGTCGCGCAGTTCGCGTCGACCGATGCCGACGGGGTGGCTGTGACCGTCGACGCGCTGGGCCGGGAGGACACGATCCGGGCGGCGATCGGAGCTCTGGGACCCGTGGGTCGGCATGTGCAGATCGGGCTGCTGCCCGCCGAGCCGGTCGTCGATCTGCCGCGCGTGATCGCGCTCGAACTCAGCGTGCTCGGATCGCACGGAATGGCCGCGGCCGAGTACCCGGAGCTCGTCGACCTCGTCGTGCAGGGACGGCTGCGCCCGCAGGACCTCGTCACCACTGTCATCGGACTCGACGAGGCACCGGCGGCGATGGAGGCGATGGGCTCCCCCGCCGCCTCGACGGGAATGACGATCATCGACCTGGCGCGGTGAGAACGGCCGGAGGCCCGGGCACTGTGCGTCGCCTCGGCGAGGTCGAGCACAACGCCGGCGATCACGGCAATGCTCACTCCGCGTCGAGCGACTCCCGCATGCTCGCGGCCAGGGAGCCGATGAGCTCTTGATCCCCGCGGACGCCGGGTTCGAACGGCAGACGCAGGCGGTCCTTGCTCTTGTCCCGGTAGCGCGGAATCACATGCATGTGGAAGTGGAAGACCGACTGCCAGGCATCGGCACCGCAGCAGTTGAGGAGATTGACTCCGTCCGCATCCCACGCCGCATAGGCGTGCTTGGCGATGCGCTGAGACTCGAGCGCCACCGCCGCCAGGTCGTCGGTCGGGATGTCCCGCAGATCAGTGCTGTGCCGTTTCGGCACGACGAGCAGATGCCCGTCCGCCCCGGGCTGGATGTCCATGAACGCCAACGTCGCTTCGGTCTCGGCGATCGGCGCACTCGGTGCGTCACCCGCGACGATCTGGCAGAAGATGCAATCGCTGCTCATGAGTACCGGCTCCTCCCCCGCGGTGAGTTGGCTGGGCCCTACGGCGTTCGGCCAGGGCCCCTCAGATCATAGAGGCGAGCCCTCAGACCATGATGGCGAGGACGACGTTCGTGTCCTGGCCCTCCCAGCGGCCGAGCAGCAGACCGGCGTCGGACTTCTCCGCCGGCGAATCGGGCGACAGGCGGTAGAGGATCTCGACGTCGCCGGCGCCCGGCAGCGGTCCCGTCCCGAAGGCGTGGGCCACGTCGGTGATCTCCTCTCCCCGATTGCCCTCAGCGTCGACGCGGTACTGCTTCGCCGCGGTCGATGCGGTGGCGATGGTGTGGTCGAGGCGCTGTCGGAACAGCGGGTCGCCCATGCCGGCGTAGACCCACCGCTTGCCGAGCACCGAATGCTCCATGTTCGCCACGAATGCTTCGTCGGCGCCGGCGAGCGGTGCACCACGGTAGGTCAGCGGCACCTGCAGCAGCTGATCGCCGCTGCGCACGATGTGCACCTCGATGCCGACCTCTCCGGTGGGATCGTCGAAGCGGTACGCGGTGACGGCCTCGAGCGGATTCGCCTCGAGATCGAGCTCGGCGGCCCAGTCCTGCTCGGCCACCCAGTCGCTGACGACGTCGAGCTTGCCGGGGTTGAGCTGAGCTGCGTAGATATCTGCCATGGCATGTCCTCCTGGAATCTGTCTGACGTCGGCGTCAGGTGTGGCTGGTGGTGGCGAGCCTCAGGCCTTGCGGGTGCCGGGGATCCATTCTCCGTCGACGACCTCGTAGTCGGCGAAGACCGCCGGAGCCTCCTCGCGCATGACCTCACCGATCTTGTTGAAGATCAGGCGGATCTCCTCTTCGGCGCCCTTCGCAGTGCGCATCTCGACGACATGGCGCAGAGAGCGCAGGTTCGCGGTGTAGACGATGCCGGTGGCCAGCCCCTCGGGGGCGAAGCGACGCATGAACGAGGTCATGTGCTTCTTGTGCGAGAACTTCGTGCCCTCCTCGTCGAGCTCGAAGTGCTCGGCCATCCACTTCTGGTGCTCCTCGAGGGTGTCGAGGACCTGAAGGCTGCGTTCCATGAGTTCGGGATCTTCGCGGGCCCACTCGGGGAACCAGAACGGGATGTCGGTGAGGCGGACGTATCGCAGCGATTCCTGCGAGAACGCCGACCCCGCGCGGTGGCGGATGAGCTCGTGGGTGAGCACGCGCGAGACGTTGTGGAGGACGAAGGTGAAGTTCGCGTGTTCGAGCACGGATCCGTGCTGGGACTTCACGACGTTGCCGAGGTACTGCGCGGAATCGGTGCGCACCCGGGAGACGTTCGGGTTGAGGCCCGGCTCCCACGAGCGGTAGCACATGCGTCCGGAGAACTCGAGGAGATCCTCGGCGTCGGGAGATTCCGCATCTTCGACCCGGTCCGCCCAGGAGGTTCCGCCCACCTCATCGAGGTAAGTCCTCATCGCCTCCCAATCGATATTGGGCTTGGCGAGCAGTTCAACGGACGGTTCGACCTGGCGCATGGCTCTCCTTGTGCAGGGGACGTGATTGGTTCCCAATCCTACAGACCGCCGCCGCCCGGATGGCCACCCGTCCGTCTCGAAACTCTTCTCGATTCGTCAGTCAGCGGTGGCAGCCGGGGAGCTCTCGCCGTTCATTCCTCGGCGGCCCGCGGCCGTGCGTGGTCGTTCAGGGTCCGGAGTCGGCCGTATTCGTCGACCGAATACGCGGCTGCGCCGTCGGATTCCACCATCACCGAGGTGGCCGCACCATCGACGTAGACGACCGCAGCATGGTCGTCGATGGCGGTTCCCGGGCCCGGCAGGCTGCCGTCGGCGATCCATTTCCGGAAGGAGGCTTCCCGGCCGGGTTCGCCGTGGAGATGCGGGCAGGCGCTCCCCTGCAGAAATCCGAGCCCATCGTCCAACGGGGCCAGCGGACCGAACGAATCCGTCGAGGATGCCTCGAACCAGCAGTTCGCTCCGGCGCTGATGCCGGCGAGGATCGTGCCGCCGGCAGCCGCCCGGCGCATGACCTCGTCGACTCCGTGCCGACGCCACAGGCTGAGCAGGTTCGCCGTGGAGCCGCCGCCGACGTAGATGAGATCCATGCCGAGCAGCATCTCCGGGTCCTGGTAGTCCCACGGAGCCTGCCCGAACAGGGAGAGGACGTGGGTTCGTGCCCGCGCCTCGAATGCCGCTTCGAACCGTTCGATGTAGTCGCGGCTGTCGCCGGATGCCGTCGGGACGAAGCAGACATGCGGGAGGTCAGATGCGGTGCTTCGCCGACTCGCCATCTGCAGAAGCTCGTCATCAATGCCCGACTGCCCGGTCTCGGACATCGAGAACCCACCGCCGCCGAGCGCGACGATCGTGCCGCGGAACTGCTCGACCGCCTCGGCGATCGGGCCGGAGCCCGCGGTCACGGCACTCGGTGCGTCCACTTCTCGGTTCCGAACTTCTCATCGACGAGTTCCTGTGCCCGCTTCAGCTCATCCTCGGTGTAGGTGCCGTAGGTGGCTCCATAGCGTGTGGCGAAGGTGTCGGCCATGACATCGATGATGTCCTTGCGTGCCTCACCGGTCTGGCTCCGCAGCGGATCGACGCGCTTCTTCGCACTCGCCACTCCTTTGTCGGAGATCTTCGCTTCGCCGATGCGCAGCACCTCGACCATCTTGTCGGCGTCGATGTCATAGCTCATCGTCGCGTGGTGGAGCAGGGTGCCGTCGCGATTGCGCTTCTGTGCTGCTCCGCCGATCTTGCCGCCGGTCGAGGAGATGTCGTTGATCGGCTTGTAGAACGCCTCCACACCGAGAGTCTTCAGCGCCGCGAGCACCCACTGGTCGAGGAACACATACGATTCTTCGTAGTCGAGACCGGCGACGAGGGCAGGCGGGACGAACATCGAGTAGGTGATGCAGTTGCCGCCTTCCATGAACATGGCTCCGCCCCCGGAGATGCGACGGACCACCTGCACGTCGTACTTGTCCACGCCTTCGGGGCGCAGTTCGTTGACGTAGGACTGGAAGGCGCCGATGACGGTGGCGGTGTCCTCCCATTCCCAGAACCGCAGGGTCGGCTGCCGACGACCTGCCGCGACCTCTTCGAGCAGCACCTGATCGAGCGCCACATTGAGCTGAGTGGGCAGCACCTCTCCGCGGATGACCTGCCAGTCGAAGTCGGTGAAGTTCGCGGCCGAGCCGAGGGCGCGACGCACGACCGTGGCGATATCGGCGGTGGAGAAGCCGTGCATCGCCAGGTCCGAACCATATCCGGCCAGGGCCTCGTCGAGGCGGCCGCGCAGGGCCGCATTGTCGGCGGTGACGCTGGCGCCGACGAGGGCCGGGGCAAGGTCGAAATAAGCTTCCTCGGGTTCGAGGAAGAAGTCACCGGAGATCTTCACCTCGGTGATGGTAGTACCGTCGGTGGTGACATCGGCGACGACGAGTTTGCCGCCGATGACCTTGTATTCGCCGTGGAAGTGCTGTGTCTCGTTCGTCATATCTGTCAACCTACTCCCCTGTCAGCGCGTTCCACATGAACCGGTAGCTCAGCGCCCGGGTGAACGCGGTCTGCTCATTGTCCGAAGCCGCGGAATGACCGCCTTCGGTGTCTTCGAAGAACCACACGTTCTCGATACCCTGCGCCTGCATCCGGGCGGCCATCTTCCGCGCCTGCACCGGTCCCACCCGGTCATCCGACGTCGCCGTCCAGAACAGCACCGGCGGATAGTCCCGTCCGTCTTCGAGGAGGTGGTAGGGCGAGAAGTGTCTGATGAACGCCCAGTCCTCGGCCACGTCCGGGTCGCCGTACTCGGCCTTCCATGAATAGCCGGCGCTGAGCTTCGTGTACCGGGCCATGTCCAGCAGCGGAACTCCACAGGAGACTGCGCCGAACAGCTCGGGATACTGGGTGAGCATATTGCCGACCAACAATCCGCCGTTCGAACCGCCGGCACAGGCGAGCCTCTTCGGGCTCGTCACTCCGCGGGCGATGAGATCGCGGGCCACGGCCGAATGGTCTTCATAGCAACGCATGCGGTTCTCTCGCATCGCGGATGTGTGCCATTCAGGCCCGTATTCGCCTCCGCCGCGGATGTTCGCGAGGACATAGACGCCTCGGCGGCCTGCCGGGATCGTGTCTCCGGTGGTGCTGCGGCTGAGCCAGCCGATGCCGACCACGGGTGAATATCCGGGTGTGCGGCTGACTTCGAATCCGCCGTAGCCGTCGAGCAGTGTGGGATTGTCGCCGTCGAGCACGAGGTCGTCGGATCCGATCTGGAAGTACGGGATCGTCGTTCCGTCAGCGCTGGTGGCGAAGTGCTGCTCGACGCTGAGCCCGTCGGCATCGAACATCGCCGGTGCCGATTTGATCACCTCGGCGGTGGACTTTTCGGAGTCCGTTCCCGCAGCTTCGTCCGAGGGGCCCAGAGTTCCGTACGACAGCGTCGAGGGCGTGAGGAAGCCGGTGCTGACCATCCAGAAGTCGTTGGCGGTGGCCGGGTCGTATTTGTCGACTGCGCCGAGGCCGACCATGTGGTTGGCCGGCACCCCGGGCAGGGTGGATTCGGCGAAGTCGTTGTTCAGGTCGAGGACCGTCAGTGTCGACTGCACGTCGGCGAGCAGCTCGAGGACGAGGTAGTCGCGGGTGAAGGTGAAGGACTGCAGCGAGGTGCGGGCGTCCGGGGTGAAGATCACGCGCGGAGTGATCTCTCCTGCCTTGACCGCATCGATATCGGCGATGGCAAGGCCGCCGGCGGCCACCTCGGTGGTGGTGGACTGCCAGGTCGACTGCGGACGGAAGAGCACGAGGTCGCGGTCGAAGCCGACCTCGACGTCGGTGGGAACGTCGACTCGGTTGAGCACGTCGGCCCAAGTCGTCGGTTCGACCGACAGCGTCCCGTCTGCGCCGGTGATGTCGGCGAGGTCGACGAAGCTCATCGTCGAGTTGAAGAAGTCGATGGCGTCGATGATGACTGCGCGGTCGGTGGCCGCGGTGTCGGGGCGGATGTCGCTGCCGACGAAGATCGCCACATGGTCGCGTGGGACTTCGGCGACGATCGGGGCCTCGTCGAGGCTCTGACCGCGGCGGAGTGCTCTGGCTTGGCGAGGATACGACGAGGTCGTCAGTGAGTCGGCGTCGGTCTCGGTGGCGACAAGGACGGTGTCATCATCGAGCCAGGCCAATCGTGTCTTGGCGGCGGGGATGTCGAAGCCGCCGTCGACGAAGGTGCGGTCATCGAGGTCGAATTCGCGGACTCGGTGGGAGTCGCCTCCGTCCGGGGACAGGAGGACCAGGGCGCGCCGATTGTCGCTGCGCCGGACCATCGCTCCTGACCAGACCCAGGCGGTGTCTTCCTGTGCCGCCAGTTCGTCGAGGTCGAGCAGCACATCCCAGTCGGGTGCATCCGTGCGGTAGCTCTCCCAAGTGGTGCGTCGCCACAGACCTTTCGGGTTGGTCCTATCGCGCCAGAAGTTGAAGAAGTGGTCGCCGCGTTTGGTGACCATCGGAATGCGGTCGTCGGAGTCCAGCGCGGTGCGCAGTTCGCCGGAGATGGTATCGAAGAGGTCGTCGTGGAATCGGTCGAGGGTCTCCGCGTTCTGGTTCTTCACCCAGGCGATCTGCTGCTCGCCGGAGATGTCTTCGAGCCAGAGGTTTTCGTCGTCGGGCAGTTCGGCACTCGTCGTCGGGGCCGCTGTCGGTGAGTCTTCTTCGCGCATTCTCCCATCCTAGTGACCGCCGCTGAAACAGCCACGTGGTGCCGCTGACGAGGAATTCCTCTGGCGTGCAGTTCTCACCGCGGGCTGCGGAACATGACCAGGCCGGGCTGCCCGTTGGGGGCGTCGGGGCCGTGTCCGAGTTCTGCGAAGCCGAGTTCTTCGTAGAGGCGGCGTGCCGGACTGTCGATATCGTCGGTCTGCAGCCAGCAGCCGCAGTGTCCGACCTCTCCGATCCACGTTTGAAGGGTGCGCCGTCCCAGGCCTTGTTCGCGCTGCTTCGGATCACGGGCGAGCAGGTTGAGTGCGAAGGTCGACTCGAGTTCGGTCGAAGCTTCGCCGAGGCGGCTCTGCAGTTCGAATGCCCACGGATACTTCTGCTCCTCCCACCTCCAATGGTGGCCGTAGGCGAATGAGCTCAGCCGCCCGTCGGGCTGGGTCCGGGTCAATGTCATGAGGACCTGTCCCTTGCGGACGGAGACGTCGTAGACATCGGCGAACAGTGCCGCAAACCTCGGGTCCTCGTTCAGCGGCGGCTCGGCGGCAGCGGCCCCATAGAGCGCTTCGACCTCGCTGCGGGGTGGCAGGACACCGCGGATTCCCGGCCCCGAGGGCACGCCCTGCCACAGTGGGCCCATCCCCGCCGGCATCCCCCACACGATTTCGACCGCGGGGTCGTCTGTGTGGCCGGACCGCGCGCAATGGCCGGCGGGCGACGGCTGCCCGGTGAGGTCGTTCATGACTATCACCATAGTCTCGTCATGGAGCGGGCAGTTGAACTTTCGGTGACCACTTGCCGTCGTCGCAGCAGACTCGGTTCACAGCGCGGCAGACTCGGCTCACAGCCTGCGTCTGTGTTCGAGGATTGCGGCGCGGAGAAGTTCTTCGGTTGGGCTCATCGGCCGTTCGTCGGCATCGACGATGTCGATTCCGACACTCGACCCACCGATATCGATGGTTGCCGGCTGCGAGGTCCGGCGAACGTATCGCCATGGGATCATCACCGAAAATTCGGAATCGGCACGCGGCGGTACAACGCGGGCTTCGTCATCCAGCTTTTCGGCACGGTCGCTGTCGCCCAGCGCTCCGGCACGGTCGCTGTCACTCGGCGGTGCGGCGCGAGCCTGGTCGCCCGGAGTCGCGGCGCGAGCCTCGTCGCTCGGCGGCGCGGCGCGAGCCCCGTCGACCGGTGTCGCCGTCCTCTCTGCCGCTGTTTCCCCGGTGTCTCGTCCCGGCTCGGGACCATGCTGTCGGCCGGGAAGTTGCTGCCGTTGCCGATCATGCTGCTGATCAGGAGGATCCTGTTCGCCGGGGCCATGCCTCGCACCACGACTGTCGTCCTGACCAGAGGCGCACCCGGGATCGGGACCGCTGAGGGGTTTGGTTCGGGTCCTGTAGTGGTGACCGGTCGGTGTGATGACCTCGAGGGCCTCGGCTGTCGCCTGATGGCGCCACCCACTGAGTTCCTTGAGATAGTTGCAGGCGGCGCACAGTCCAGAAGAGTTGTCCCAGTCCGTTTCCCCACCGGCAGCGGCCGCGTCGACATGATCGGCGTGCTGGATGGGTGCCTCGCACCAGGGCGAACGGCAGACGTCGTCGCGGAAGACGACCATGCGTCGAAGCAGCCCGGAGAATTCCCTGCGGCGGGAGTCCATCCGCACGAGCTGACCGTCTTCCGGCCGCGTGTACAGCCTGCGGATGAAGGTGGCGGCCTCGTTCTCGGCAACGACGTTCCTGGCGGCTTGGGCCGGGATCGGGCCGACCCCGGGGAACCATGCCGATTCTTCTCCGGGCCCGAACAGGCTGCTGTCCTGCATGATGAGGTGGACTTCGGTGGGCACGGCCGCAGCGGCAGCCTGCCCGGTCAGTCGCTCGACCAAGAGATCCGCAGCGATCTGATTCTGACCACGGCCGTCGGCTTTGCCGGTGGCGGTCACGGTCTGGGCCGACTTCTTGAGATTGGCGAATGCGGCAACGGCCTGCGACATCGGCAGCAGAGCAGTCAGATAGGCCATGTTTCCCGGGGCCGGACGCACGCTGACGGAGCGCTCTTCGACACAGCGTTCGAGGTGGTCGACCGCTGCCTGCTGGTCGAGCTTCTGTGCCAGGGCCCTCACCTCGTTGCCCAGTCGTCTGACTCCCACCTCGGCCAGGCGTTCGGCCATCCGCTCGTCGAGCTCGTGCTTCTTCTCACGTGGAAGCCAGTCGGATTCCTTTGCGACAGTGCGTGCCTTCTCCTCCGAGATGTCTCCGCCCTTCATCGCCGAGTAGACATTGGGCAGGTCCAGGAGCAGGGTCCGTGAGAATTTGAGCAGCGCGTTGCCACGGTGTCGCGAGACCTTTCTGGCCAGGCCGATCTCCGCGCCGACCCCGAGTCCCTGCTTCTTGCTCGGGACACCGTCTTCGGCCTCCCGATTCTTTCGGTGCATATCGAACGTCAGGGTTTCGCGGGCCTGTGCGGCGGCGCATGCGGAGGTCAGTTCCTCAAGAGCCGTGATGCGATCGATCGCTTCGTCCTCGGTCGCGGCAGGAGGCATTTCGGACAGGCTGTCGCGCCACCGAAGGATCTCGGTGAGTGCGTCTGGAACCTGCTTTGCCTCCATGTCCAGAACACTACCTGTCGGCACTGACACGACATTTCCCGAACGTATCTGCCCTGGTCAGACCACTAGTCAGTTCAATTCTTCACCGGTCGTCTCTCGTGCCATGAAGCTCATCAGAACCACGGCGACGACGGCTAGAGCTCCGGTGAGGACGAACGTCAGGGTCAGGCCGAGCACCGGCCACATGAACGCGCCGAACACGATCGGGGCGATTCCCGTGGCCAGACGCGACGCCGCAGAAGCCCAACCGAAACCAGAACCGCGCAGTCGGGTCGGGTAGAGCTCGGAGACATAGGTGTACAGGGTCGGGATCGCGATCTGGATGACGAAGCCGAAGCCGATGATGACCGCTTTCGCCGTCCAGGTGAGTTCGGCACCGGAGGCTTCGATGAATACGGCAGATCCGATCAGGAGGATCCCGGCCACGATCGCCGAGACTCCGAGCACCCATTTGCGACCGAATCGTTCGACGATGAGCGCGGAGACGATCACGCCGAGGATGCCGACCGCGGTCATCGACCCGGTGACGAGGAACGCCGCCTGATCGGCCAGCCCCTGTTTCTTCAGGATTCCGGGCAGCCATGTCAGTGCCGCGTAGTAGACAAGGAGGACGGAGACGAAGAGCGACCAGGCGACGAGGGTCGTCTTGGCTGAGTGCTGCCACAGCTGCACGAGCTGACCGCTGGCCGCTCGCAGCTGCCCGCTGACTCTGGGCCCCGCGTCCGAGGTCGGCGTCGTCTGCGACGCGGCGGGGCTCGCCGTGCTCCGATCCGCGTCGGGCTCAGCCGTCGCCGGGGCTGCATCGTCACCGGCCGCCGGCGTTGCGGCAGCCTCGCCGACCGGTTCATGGGTCCACTCGGTGACGTCGGCACCGGTGCGCTCGACCAGTCGCTTGATGATCGCGTCGGCTTCGGCGTACCGGCCGACCGAGGCGAGATAGAGAGGTGATTCCGGAATTCCGAAACGCACGGCGACGGTGAGCAGTGCGGGAACGATCATGACGAGCATGATCAGCCGCCAGTCCCCGAAACCGAGCAGATAGGCGGAGACGAACGCGCAGAGCGAGGCGCCGATCGGCCACCAGCCGTCCATGGCGGTGAGCACGCGTCCGCGATGTCGGCTGGGAGTGAACTCGCCGACCAGAGCGTAGTCGACTGGGATGCATCCGCCCAGACCGAATCCCGCGAGGAAGCGGAAGAGGATGAACCAACCATATGCGGGGGCGAATGCTCCGGCGACCGTGAAGATCGAGAAGACGAGCAGAGTGAGAGTGAACGCCTTCTTCCGCCCGATGACATCGGCGATGCCGCCCCAGATGAAGGCACCCAGTGCCATGCCGATGAGGTTGGCGGTCGCAATCCATGCGGCCTGGCCGAGGCTGAGACTCCAATAGTCGCTGAGCAGCGGAATGAGGAATCCGTTGAGAGCGACGTCCCAGGCGTCGAACATGAAACCGAGCCCGCCGATGATGAAGATGGCACCCTGGGTGCGCCACTTCCATGGCAGGTGGGCGATGACTTCGGAGGCTGTCGGAACCGACGCCGAGGTGGTCGTGTGCACGAGGCCACAGTACCGCAATTTACGCATAACTGAGTAAAACATCCGCCGGTGCAATGGAAAGAGGGTGAGCGACGCGCGGAAAGCCGGTGGGCGACGAGGGACAGCGGGTGGGCAGCAAGGGACAACGGGTGAACGACGCGCGGAAAGCAGAAGGCGGGCCGCCGCGAATCTCTTCGCAGCGGCCCGCCTCAAGAGCGTGCCCGGCTGACGTCCAGATCAGACACTGACGTCCAGTTCAGACAACGCCTGCCAGACCAACGACGTCCGTCCGATCAGGCCAGGCGCACCAGCCAGTTGTTCGTGTCCTCGACACGCCCGTACTGGATGCCGAGCAGCGTCCTGCGCAGCTCCATGGTCTTCTCACCGGCTTCTTCACCATGATCGATGGTGAAGTCCTCGCTGACGAGCTTGCTGATCGGCGTGATGACGGCAGCGGTGCCGCAGGCGAATGCTTCGACGATCTCGCCGCTGGCCGCACCCTCACGCCACTCCTCGATGGAGATCTGACGCTCTTCGGCCTCGAGTCCGAGCTGCGGTGCCAGTTCGAGCAGCGAACGACGGGTGACGCCGTCGAGGATCGAATCGCTCAGCGCCGGGGTGAGCAGCTTGCCGCTCTTCGTCACGAGCATGAGGTTCATGCCGCCGAGCTCGTCGATGTACTTGTTCTCCACCGAGTCGGTGAACAGCACCTGCTGGCAGCCCTTTGCGGCCGCCTCGTTGGTCGCCACCAGCGACGATGCATAGTTGCCGCCGCACTTGGCGAAGCCGGTGCCGCCCTCGCCGGCGCGCTTGAGCTTCGGCGAGAGCCAGATCGACACCGGCTTGATGCCTCCGGAGAAGTAGGGCCCGGCCGGAGATGCGATGGCGTAGTAGTCGACTTCATGGCTGGCCCGCACGCCGAGGAACCGCTCCGTGGCGATCATGAACGGCCGCAGGTACAGGCTCGACTCATCAGCGTCCGACTCCGGCGTCGGAACCCAGGCCTGGTCGAGGCTGACCAGCTGCTTGAGCGAGTTGATGAAGTCCTCTTCGGGCAGCTGCGGCAGCGCGAGACGCTCGGCGGAGCGGTTGATGCGCGCGGCGTTGCGCTCGGGTCGGAACGTCCATACCGAACCGTCGGCATGACGGTAGGCCTTGAGCCCCTCGAAGATCTCCTGGGCGTAGTGGAGAACAGCGGCTGCCGGGTCGAGCAGCAGCGGCCCGTACGGCCGGACCTCGTGCCCCTGCCAACCGTCGTCGACCGTGTAACGGATGTGCGCCATATGGTCGGTGAAGTACTGGCCGAAGCCGGGATCCTTCTTGATGTTCTCGCGCACCAGCTCGGGTTGCGGCTGGAGGTTCTTAAGAACGGTGAAATCTGTCATGAAAACTCTCTTCTCACTTGTGATGAGTGACACTTTCAGGGTAGTCCATCACCCCGGCGCTCGCCGCACCGGGGTGATGTCGTCGACCCTGAACACGGGTGTCGCTCGATTGGGTTCATCCTCGCAGAGGTGACCCCATCGTCACCCATCCGCCGCTCGCCGAGGCGGTCGATCCGGTCAGCCGAGGCGTGCCGCGATCGCGTCGCCCACCTCGGAGGTGGACCGCTTCGTTCCGTCGCGCTCGGCGAGGTCGGCTTCGACGGCCGTCTCGATCGCCTTGGCCACGGTCTCGAGTCCCAGGTGGGAGGCCATGAGCGCCCCCGAGAGGATCGACGCGGTCGGGTCCGCGATCTGCTGGCCGGCGATGTCCGGAGCCGAACCGTGAATGGGTTCGAACAGGCTCGGCGCCGTTCCTTCGACGTTGAGGTTCCCCGAGGCGGCCAGACCGATTCCGCCGGTGACCGCGGCTGCGAGGTCGGTGAGGATGTCCCCGAAGAGGTTGTCGGTGACGATGACGTCGTAGCGCTCGGGATTCGTGACCATGTAGATCGTGCACGCATCGGTGTGCTCGTAGTTGACGGCCACCTCGGGGAATTCCTGCCCGACCTTCTCGACCACGCGACGCCACAGGTGACCGGCATGGACCATGACATTGTGCTTGTGCACGTAGGTGAGCTTCTTGTTCCGCGCCTGAGCCCGGGCGAAGGCGTCGCGGACCGCACGTTCGACGCCGTACCAGGTGTTGACCGAGACCTCGGTCGCGACCTCCTGCGGGGTGTCCGTGCGCACGGATCCGCCGGATCCGGTGTACGAGCCCTCGGTGCCCTCGCGGACGACGACGAAGTCGATCTTTCCGGGATCGGCCAGCGGGCTGGTGACTCCGGAGAACAGCTTCGAGGGACGCAGGTTCACTGCATGCCCCAGCCCGAAGCGCATCTTGAGGATCACTCCGCGCTCGAGCACTCCGGAGGGCACGGACGGATCTCCGCAGGCGCCGAAGAAGATGGCATCATGTCCGCGCAGTGACTCGAGCTCGTCGTCGGTGAGCGTCTCACCGGTCTTGTGGTAGCGCTGGGCGCCGACCTTGTAGTCTGTGAGCTCGAGCTCGACGGGCTCGCCTGACACCTCGATGGCGCGGCGGAGGACTTTGAGGCCTTCGGGGACGACCTCGTTGCCGATTCCATCTCCGGGCATGACTGCGATTGAGAACTTCATGCTCACAGAATACGACGCCATCTCACGATGCAACTACGGCGTCTTACAATGTGAACCATCGTCAGCGGCGCTCACGGGCACGGCGGCGGAGCGACCTCCGGCACCCGAAAGCGGCCCCTGCCCCAACGGGCCGCGCCTGCCCTTCCCGGGACAGATCCCGCGATCCGTGTGCGGTGATGAACAATTTCACGTCTCAAACCCTGTTTTCGGCTACACATCCGGCGCCGCAGGGACGAAGATGGATACAGCACCCCAAACCCCGTGGGGGCCACGCAGAAACTGCCCCGAGAGAAAGTCGATCATTGACCGAGACCATCCGCAACGCCCGTGCCGCAGCTCTGCCCGCCAAACTCTCCCGGTCCTGGCTGCTCGTCAACGCTGCGAAGGAGGAGATCTTCACTCCCGCGCAGACGTCGGAAGCGGACTCCGTCATCTTCGACCTCGAAGCGTCCGTCGCCGACGACAAGAAGCTTGCGGCACGTGACAATGTCGTGCGCGCACTGAAGAACGGAATGTCGGCCTGGGTGCGCATCAACAAGATGGAATCCGAATTCTGGGACGATGACCTCGCCGCGATCGCCATGCTGCCCGGTCTGCGCGGAGTCATGCTCCCGGAGACCGAACGGCCCGAGCAGGTCTCCTATACCGCGATGCGGGCGAAGGCGGGCCTGCCGGTCATCGCACTCCTCGAATCGGCCCGTGGAGTGGAGAACGCCACGAAGATCGCCGAGGCGCCCGGCACCTTCCGTCTGGCGTTCGGCACGAACGACTTCCGCAAGGACACGGGTTTCTCCGGCGACCCGATGGCCCTGGCCTATGCCCGTTCGCGCCTGACGATCGCCTCCCGCATGGGCGGCCTGCCCGGACCCATCGACGGGCCATCGGCCGCCGATGCCGATGATGAGAAGGTCTGGGCCGATGCCGAGGTCACTCACATGATGGGCATGACCGGAAAGCTCGTGCTCACAGTCGACCAGGTCAACACCCTCAACGAGGCGATGAGCCCGAGCGAGGACGAACGCGATTGGGCCCGCCAGATGCTCGAAGCCGCCGAAGGCGGATCCGAGATCACCGACGGCTCCTACCTGCCCCGCCTGGCCCGTGCGAAGAAGATCGCGTCCCTGGCTGACACCTACGGCCTCTGGAACGCTTGAGCCGACAGCCGTCCTGGCTGCTGTGGGCAACACTGCCCGCCGTCCTGTTCGTCATCGCCTTCGGACTGTGGCTGCACCTCGAACGCATCGGACCCACCCCGATCGATCAGGCCTGGCTGGAGCTCGTCGGCCTCACTGAGGGCTCGGTGCCGTACTGGATCGCCGTCGTCCTCGCCGAGGTCGGCGGCGGCACCGGCGTGGTCATCTGCACCACGCTGCTCACGGGCTTCTTCATCCTGCGCAGACGCCTGCGCCCGGCGATCGTCCTCGTCACGACGATGCTGGCCGGCATCGCCGCCTCGGAGATCCTCAAGGCCATCGTCACCCGCCTGCGCCCCGGCGATCAGCTTTACGAATCCCTGGGCTTCTCCTATCCCTCGGGACATTCGATGGGCGCTGCCGCACTGGCCATGAGCCTGGCGATCATCGCCTGCCGCCGCCATCAGCTGCGCGGATCAATCGCCCAGACAGCAGAAGCTCGGGCACCAGAAGCTCGGGCACCGAGGATGGGCTTCTGCTGGTCATTCCTCCTCGCCGCAGTCTGGATCCTCGCCATGATGTGGTCGCGGACCGCGCTCCAGGTCCACTGGCTCACCGACACGATCGCCGGCGCCTTCATCGGCATCGCCGTCGCCGTTCTCGTCGACGAGTTCTGGACCCTGACAGCACAGAGGACCCGTTCACCCCGCTTCGCTCTCTGGCTTGCGGGGTGAACGGGTCCTGCTGTGTGAGGGTCTCAGTCCTCCTGGAGTGAGACGCCGGTGAAGGCCGAGGCGTTCACGGCACCGGCCACAGCCTTGACGACCTCGTCCGAGACGACCGAATCCACGGCCAGGACGGACAGCGCCTCGTTGCTCGTCGAAGCGGGCGAGACCTGCATTCCGGCGATGTTGACGTTGTTCGCGCCGAGCGCCAGACCCAGCTGACCGATGATTCCCGGACGATCCTCGTAGCGGAAGATGAGCAGGTTGTCCGTCAGCTCGATCTCGAGCGAGTAGCCGTCGACCTCGGTGAGCTTCTGCACGAGCTTCGGACCGGTCACGGTGCCCGACACCGAGATGCGCTGCCCGGTGCTCGTCGTCGCGGTCAGACGGGTGATGTTGCGGAACGATTCGCAGTACGGATCCGTGACGAGCTCGACGCCGATTCCGCGCTCTTCGGCCAGCAGCGGAGCGTTGACATAGGAGACCTGGTCGGACACGACGTCCTTGAACAGGCCCTTGAGCGCGGAGAGCTTGAGGACGGAGACGTCCTTGTCGGCGATCTCGCCGTTGACCTCGACCTTGAAGTGCGTGACCGAGGAGTCGGCCAGCGCGTTGACGACCCGGCCCAGACGCTCGGCCAGGGGAATGCCCGGACGCACATCCTCGTGGATGGCACCGCCTGCGACATTGACAGCATCGGGGACGAGTTCCCCGGCCAGGGCCTTGCGCACGGACTTCGCCACGGCGACGCCGGCCTTCTCCTGGGCCTCATGAGTCGAGGCGCCCAGATGCGGGGTGACGTTGACGGCGTCGAGATCCATGAGCGCCGAGTGCTCCGGCGGCTCGACGTTCCAGACGTCGATTCCGGCGCCGCCGACCTCACCGTTGGCCACGGCCTCGGCCAGGGCCGCCTCGTCGATGATGCCGCCGCGGGCGACGTTGATGAACCGGGCGCCGGACTTGGCGGTCTTGAGCTCCTCGGTGCTGATCATGCCGACCGTCTCCGGCGTCTTGGGCATGTGCACGGTGACGAAGTCGGATACGGCCAGCAGACCGGGCAGGTCGAGGACCTCGACGCCCATCTGAGCCGCACGAGCCTGAGTGATGTAGGGGTCGTAGCCGACCAGACGCATGCCGAAGGCCTTCGCGCGCTCGGCGACGAGTCCGCCGATGCGGCCGAGGCCGACGATGCCCAGAGTCTTCTCGTAGAGTTCGACGCCGGTGTACTTCTTCCGGTTCCACTCCCCCGCCTTCAGCGAGGTGTTGCCGGCGCCGAAGTACCGCGCGGATCCCAGAATGTGGGCCATCGTCAGCTCGGCTGCGGAGATGATGTTCGACGTGGGAGCGTTGACGACCATGACACCCGCCGAGGTGGCTGCGGGCACATCGACATTGTCGAGTCCGACTCCGGCACGGGCGATGACCTTGAGGTTGTTCGCAGCGTTGATGGCTTCGGCGTCGACCTGCGTGGCCGACCGGACGAGGATCGCATCGGCGTCGGCGATGGCGGGCAGGAGCTGGGACCGGTCGGCGCCCTCGGTGTGACGGATCTCGAAGTCTCCTCCGAGAGCTTCGATGGTGGCCGGTGACAGTTCTTCGGCGATGAGCACGACGGGCTTGGGCACTGATTTCCTCCTGTTGCGTCCGGGACGCGTCCACCTTATGAGACTTTCAGGAATCCTTCACAAAGTCTCAGATTCTGGGAACAATCGCTCAACAGACAGTGCTGCACGCTCGGAATCCGTAGCGCGCTCAGAACCCGTTCGGCGAATACGGCGCCCGGCCCAGGCTGAACATGGCGCTGGCCAGCACAGCGGACCCCGGCGTCTGCTCGTCGATGCGTCCCGCCCGGGCGAGGATGACGGGATCGGCGCCGCCGAGGTAGAGGGACCCGAGCTCGGCGATGCCGAGCCCCAGGTCAGCCGGTGTCGAATCGGAGGCGGGGGTCACCTCGGCGTTCTCACCGTCCGAGGTGATCGTGAAGCGCCCACCGGCGAGGTCGAGCGAATCGTCGATGTCGATCGTCAGTGTCCCGGGCACATACCAGGGCCGGGCCTCGAGCGCGGCCTTGACGTCGAGGATGCGGATCCAGATGTTGTCCTCGCTCGCGACGGTCTTCACACGCCTGGAATCGGTGAGCAGCCACGGCAGCGGGGAGTATTCGGCGGACTCGCCGAAGGTCACTCGGGTCGACAGATCGATGGCGGCGAGGAACGACCACAGCGAGGCGTAGGCCGCATCGGTGGCGGCCACGAAGTCGATGATGTCGACGGTCGGCGGGGTCTTCGACCAGCCGGCGAACTTGTAGGAGACATAGCCGTCGGGCTCGCCCTGCTCGTCGAAGTGCAGGGCCGCACGGACGCCTCGATCCTCTTCGCCGGTCTCCGTGTTGAGTGCACCCGTGGCGCGTTCGATGTAGGTCTGCTGACGCTCCATGGCACCGGGTGAGGTCCGCATGAACTCGCCGTAGATCTTCGGAGCCAGTTCACGCAGCTCGCTCGGCAGGCACATCTCGACGCGGCGATCGGGTTCGCGCACCATCTTGAAGCCGGGCGAGGTGTCGACCTCGATCGAACGCAGCCAGGTCGCCACACCGAAGCCGAAGCGCGAGTAGATTCCGCCTTCGGTCGCGGTCAGTGCGGCGAACGGGTAGCCGTTCGCCTTCGCCTCGGCGAGGTCCGTGGTCATCAGCGACCGCAGCAGACCGCGCCGGCGATGGGTCGGACGCACCGTGATCCAGGTGATGAGGTGACCGGGCACCAGCCGTCCCCCGCCGACGTTGACGAGCTTCTCGAACCACGCGAAGGTCGCCACCGGGATCGAGGCGTCGAGGCCGTGCCCGAACTCCTGATCGGCGTAGACGGCGGTGAGATTGCGCCCATCGGCGATCGCCCGCTCGACCCGGTTGAGCAGGGCCGCATCGGTCGACCGCGGGTCATGGAAGCCCACGCTCGTCGAGGCGAAATAGCCCTTCGTGCGCTCATCCGGTTCGCCGGTGGACGCGTCGATGGTCGGCTTGAAGTCTTCGAATCTGTAATTCGTCACACATCCACAGTAGTCCACATGGTCCGCCGTCGGGAGATTCTCCTGATCGATGTCGGGCGACCCCCGAGTTCCGCAACCGCTGATGGAATCGGCCGGCACGGCACCATGGGATCGCCGAGGTGAATGCGAAAGAGCCCCAGACACCGAGCGGCGTCCGGGGCTCCTGTGTACAGGACCGAGTGATCAGCCTCAGCGAGCGGCAGTGCCCTCGGTGTAGTCGTCGTCGGAGTCCTTGAGCCATGCGAACATCTTGCGCAGCTCGCGGCCGGTGGACTCGATCGGGTGCTGCTCTTCCTTGGCGCGCAGCTCCTTGAACTCCGGTGCGCCGTTCTTCTGGTCGTTCATGAAGCGCTCGGCGAACTTTCCGTTCTGGATGTCATCGAGGACGCCCTTCATGTTCTCCTTCACCTCGGGGGTGATGACCCGCGGGCCGGAGACGTAGTCGCCGTACTCGGCGGTGTCGGAGCAGGACCAACGCTGCTTGGCGATGCCGCCTTCGACCATGAGGTCGACGATGAGTTTGAGCTCGTGGAGGACCTCGAAGTAGGCGATCTCGGGCTGGTAGCCGGCCTCGGTCAGGGTCTCGAAACCGTACTGGACGAGGTGCGAGACACCGCCGCAGAGCACGGTCTGCTCACCGAACAGGTCGGTCTCGGTCTCCTCGGTGAAGGTGGTCTTGATGCCGCCGGCGCGCAGGCCGCCGATGCCCTTGGCGTAGGACAGGACGGTGTCCCAAGCCTTGCCGGAGGCGTCGACCTCGACGGCGACGAGCACGGGCACACCGCGGCCGTCGACGAACTCACGACGGACCACGTGGCCCGGTCCCTTCGGGGCGACCATGATGACGTCGACGCCCTCGGGAGCCTTGATGTAGTCGTAGCGGATGTTGAAGCCGTGGATGAACACGAGGGTCTTGCCGGGAGCCAGCTGATCCTTGATCTCGTTGTTGAAGATCTCGGCCTGAACCTGGTCGGGTGCGGCGATGGTGATGACATCGGCCCATGCGGCCACCTCGGCGGGGGTTCCGACCTCGAGGCCTTCGGCCGCGGCCTTGTCGCGGCTGGGCGAGCCTTCCTTGAGACCGATGCGGACTTCAGCGCCGGAGTCGCGCAGGCTCAGCGAGTGGGCGTGGCCCTGGCTGCCGTAGCCGATGACGGCGACCTTCTTGCCCTGGATGATCGACAGGTCTGCATTGTCGTCGTAATAGCGTTCTGCTGCCATAGTTCTAGCTCCTTATGCTTACGGGGTGATGTCCCCATTGTTTCACAGTTCGGTATTGCTGCTCACGTTTTGAGATGTCGAGGGTTCCACAAGTTGGAACGCGAAAATCTTCGCCGAGGCGGCCGCGCGATCGGTCGTGACCGCGCGGTTCCGTATTCTTCGTCAGCTGCGCAGTGTTCGTCAGCTGCGCAGGGCACGGTCGGTGATCGACTTCGCTCCGCGGCCGATGGCCACGGTTCCCGACTGCACGATCTCCTTGATCCCGAAGGGCTCGAGGACCTCGCGCAGCGCTTCGACCTTGCCGAGCTCACCGGTGGCTTCGATGCTCACGGAATCAGGTCCGACGTCGACGATCTTCGCTCGGAACATCTCCACCGCCGAGGCGACCTGCGGCCGCGTCGCCGCATTCGCCTTGACCTTGTAGATGATGTGCGCGCGACGCACCGAGGACTCGGGTTCGAGCTCGACGATCTTGATGACGTTGACGAGCTTGTTCAGCTGCTTCGTCACCTGCTCCAGGGGAACATCGTTGACGTCGACGACCACGGTGATCCGCGAGAGCTCTTCGTGCTCGGTGACGCCGACGGCGAGGCTGTGGATGTTGAAGCCGCGGCGGGCGATGAGCCCGGTGAACCGGGTGAGCACGCCGGGCTTGTTCTCGACGAGGACAGAGAGTGTGTGTCGGCTGTTGTTCATTCCAGGCCTCCTTCGATCTGAGCCACGGAACGCACCGTGCCGTCTTCGTTCGCTGCGGCCTCGGCGATGGCGGCCTCGGCTTCCTCTTCGCCCTCTCCGTCGAACTCGGGACGGATGCCGCGGGCGTATTCGATCTCGTCGTTCGACACGCCTGCCGCGACCATCGGCCACACCATCGCATCCGGTGGGACCGTGAAGTCGAGGACGACCGGTCGGTCGTTGATCGACAGCGCCTTCTCGATCGCGGCGTCGACGTCCTCGTTGCGATCCACGCGAATCGCCTCACAGCCGTAGGCTTCGGCCAGTTTGGCGAAGTCGGGGATCCGGATCGTCTCGTGGCCGGTATTGAGGTCGGTGTTCGAGTAGCGGCCGTCGTAGAACAGGGTCTGCCACTGGCGGACCATGCCCAGCGACGAGTTGTTGATGATCGCGACCTTGATCGGGATGTTGTTGAGCGCGCAGGTGGCCAGTTCCTGATTCGTCATCTGGAAGCAGCCGTCTCCGTCGATCGCCCACACCACACGGTCGGGCTGGCCGACCTTCGCACCCATGGCCGCGGGCACGGAGTAGCCCATGGTGCCGAGTCCGCCGGAGTTGAGCCAGGACTTGGGGCGCTCGAATTCGATGAACTGAGCAGCCCACATCTGGTGCTGTCCCACTCCCGCCGCATAGACCGCCTCGGGGCCGGTGAGCGCGGAGATGCGGGAGATCACGTACTGCGGATCGCACAGTTCGCCGTGTGTCTCGTAACCGAGCGGATAGGTCTGCTTGAGACGGTTGAGGAAGCGCCACCACGGTTCGCGCTGACGCTCCAGGGCCTTGGGGAACTTGCTGCGCATCTCTGCGAGCATCTCGGAGAGCACCTCGCGGGCATCGCCGACGATGGCCACATCGACCTCGCGGTTCTTGCCGATCTCGGCCGGGTCGATATCGGCGTGGATGACCTGGGCGTTCGGGGCGAACGAGTCGAGCTTGCCGGTCACGCGGTCGTCGAAGCGGGCACCGATCGCGATGAGCAGATCGGCCTTCTGGAAGGCAGTGACCGCCGGTACGCTGCCGTGCATTCCGGGCATGCCCAGGTGCAGCTGATGCGAGTCGGGGAAGGCTCCGCGCGCCATGAGCGTGGTGACCACGGGGATGTTCGTGGCCTCGGCCAGGCGCAGCAGCTCCTTCTCGGCCTCCGAGCGGATGACGCCGCCGCCGATGTAGAACACGGGGCGCTGGGCCTCGGACATCAGGCGCGCGGCCTCGCGGATCTGCTTGGCGTGCGGCTTGAGGATCGGGCGGTAGCCCGCCAGCACCGGCTCCTCGGACCAGACGAACGGAGCCGTGCCGGTCTGCGCATCCTTGGTGATGTCGACGAGCACGGGTCCGGGACGGCCGGTGGTCGCGATGTGGTAGGCGTTGACGAGCACTCCGGGGATGTCCTCGGCGCGGGTGACGAGGAAGCTGTGCTTGGTCACCGGCATCGTCATGCCGACGATATCGGCCTCCTGGAAGGCGTCGGTGCCGAGCAGCGACGAGGCCTGCTGTCCGGTGATCGCGAGCATCGGAACGGAGTCCATATTCGCATCGGCCAGCGCCGTGATGAGGTTCGTCGCGCCGGGACCCGAGGTGGCGATGCACACGCCGAGCTTGCCCGATGCCGCCGCATAGCCTTCGGCCGCATGGCCAGCACCCTGCTCATGGCGGACGAGGATGTGCCGGATCTTCTCCGTCTCGAACAGCGGGTCATAGGTGGGAAGGATGGTGCCGCCGGGAAGCCCGAATACCGTGTCGACCTCGAGCTTCTCGAGGCTGCGGACGATCGCCTGCGCGCCGGTCAGGACCTCCGGGCCGGTGTTGCGGCGAATGCTGGACGGTGTGGCTGTGACCGGCGTGGACGCGGCTTGAGTGCCCGTGTCCTTCGCGGTCGAGGGCTTGGCTGCCATCGATTCCTATCCTTCCTGGGTTTCCTTCTCATCCCCGCATGAAAAAAGCCCCTCCGGATTCGGTAGGGGCGCGCGGAACGTGTCGTCTCGACAGGCTACGGAAGATCCGCGCGCTGGTGAATAACGACGACAAGAAGGTGAGTCATGCCTCAATAGTTCCCCGCAGCACTCGAGGGTGTCAAACCTCGTCATCGTTCGTCCCAACATCCGAGACCTAAAATGGTTGACATGCGAGACTCGCCGAGGCGGCGCTGCGTCGACACCTCCCCACCGGTCGTCTGCCGGCCGGCGACATTCAGCGCACCCGGTGACATTCAGCGCACAGAGAAACGGGAAGTCCGTTTGCCGGAATCGTGGAATCGGTCACAGTCTGCGACTAGGCTGGATTCTCGTGCGCCCCCTCCTCCGTTTCTGGCCTGATCTCCGCTCCCGCATCGGCGTGTACGTCCTCGTGCTCGTGCTCACTCTCCTGGCCAACGGAATCCAGCTCATCGTCCCGGTGATCACCGGCCACATCGTCGACGGACCCATCGCCCACCGAGATCTGTCCGCCCTGTGGCTGCCGGTCCTCGGGGTGCTGCTCATCGGCATCGCCGAGGCGGTCGGCATGTGGGCCCGGCGCATGGTCGTCGCTCCCGTAGTCTCGGCCTGGGAGGTGACGTGGCGTTCGCGTCTGTTCGACCGTCTGCAGTACACCTCGGTGGCGATCCATGATTCCTGGGAGTCCGGCCAGCTGCTCTCACGCGCGGTCAATGATCTGTCCCAGCTGCGACGCTTCTTCGCATTCGGGCTGCCCTTCCTCCTGTCCACACCGATCGTGCTCGCCGTCGGCACGGTGATGCTCGTGATCATGCAGCCGGTGTTCGGCCTGATCATGATCCTCATGGCGGTGCCGGCGATCATCGCGGTCGCCGTCTTCGAGAAGCACTATCGGGAGACCTCCCGTCGGTCGCAGGACACCATGGGCGAACTGACCACCGACGTCGAGGAGTCCATCCAGGGCATCCGCATCCTCAAGTCCTTCGGCCGCTCCCCCTGGGCCGCCGAGCGCTTCTCCGAGATCTCGACCCGGCTGAAGTCCCTGGAGGTCCGCAAAGCGAAGCTCGACTCCTGGCTGTGGAGCGTGCTCCTGCTGCTGCCGACCCTGGCTCAGGCCGCGATCGTCGCCATCGGCACGTGGGGCGTCATCGAAGGCTGGACGACGATCGGCACGGTCGTGGCGGCGGTGACGATCTCGATGGTGCTGCGAATGCCCATCGAAATGCTCGGCTTCCTGCTCGCCGATGCGCTCATGGCGCTGACCGCCGCCGGTCGGTATTGGGAGGTCATCGACATCCGCCACGACATCACAGACACCGACGGCGGGGTCGACGATGCCCCCGAAGTCGGCCGCTACCGCGGGAGGCTGCGCTTCGACGATGTCGATTTCCATTTCGCCGATACGGAGCGGCTGACCCTGCGGAGCCTCGATCTCACCATCGAACCCGGTCAGACCCTCGCCCTCGTCGGGGCGACAGGCTCGGGCAAGACGACTCTGGCATCGCTGGTGCCCCGGCTCCAGGATGTCTCCGCCGGCACGGTGAGCATCGACGAGGTCGACATCCGGGACATGCCGGTCAACGAGCTGCGCCACCTCGTGTCCGTGTCCTTCGAGGATCCGATCCTGTTCTCGACCTCGGTCGCCGAGAACGTCGAGATGGGCGCCCCGGGGGCGAGCGAGGAGGAGATCTGGGAGGCCCTCGAGATCGCGGCGGCGAAGGATTTCGTCTCCCGCCTGCCCGAGGGGCTGGATACGCAGGTCGGCGAACAGGGTCTGTCGCTGTCCGGCGGTCAGCGACAGCGCCTCGCCCTGGCTCGCGCTGTCATCGGCCGTCCGCGCATCCTCGTCCTCGACGACCCGCTCTCGGCCGTCGACGTCGACACCGAGGATCGGGTGCAGCGGGCCCTGCGGGAGATCCTGCCGGATTCGACGACTCTCATCATCGCCCACCGCCCCTCCACTGCGGCGCTGGCCGATGTGGTGGCCGTGCTCGACGAGGGCCGGATCGCGGGGCTGGGCACCCACGAACAGCTGCTCGAGTCCTCGAAGCTCTACCGCGAACTCATGGGGGCGAGCGCGAACACCGAGGCGCACACGCATCCGGGGGCTGCCGCCTCGGCGACGGAAGGAGGGACACCATGAGTATGCCCCGACTCGATCGCGACGACGAGACCGAGTCGCTGCCGCCGGACATTGCCAAGAAGGCCCGCGCCCTGCTGATGTCGCTGGTCAGGCCGCATTCGACGATGATCATCTTCCTCGCCGTCATCGTCGTCCTCACCGCGGCCCTCATGGTCATCGGGCCGGTATTCATCGCCGATGCCCTCGATCAGGGCGTGCCCGCCGCCATCGACGGAGACATGGGTCCGCTCATCCGGGCGGTCACGTTCTTCGTGGTCTCCGCGGTCGCCTCGGCGATTCTGGCGTTCACCTCGACCAGGCTCGTCGGGATCACAGCACAGAAGATCCTCTTCACTCTGCGCGAGCGGATGTTCACTCATGTGCAGCGTCTTGACCTGGGCTATCACGAGAAGTCGACCTCGGGTCGGCTCGTGTCCCGACAGACCTCGGACATGGAATCGGTACAGCAGTTCCTGTCGTACTCTCTGTTCGAAACGGCGCTGGCGGTGCTGCAGATGCTGTTCATCGCCGTCACGCTCGTCGTCCTCGATGTGCCCTTGGCGATCGTCGTCTTCGCCGGTTTCGTGCCGCTGTTCTTCATCACGAAGGCCGCACATTCGACTCAGCGCAGCGCCTACCGGCGGACGCGGACGTCGATCGCGAAGGTCATCGTCCACTTCGTCGAGACGATGGGCGGCATCCGCGCCGTGCAGGCGTACCGCCGTCAGCCCGAGCGGCGAGGGACGCTGAGCGATCAGGATGCACGGTATCGGGATGCGAACACCGATGCCCTGCGCGGGGTGGCCTGGTTCGCCGGATGGACGCGGCTGATCGGCAACATCACCCAGACGGTCATCATCGTCGTCGGTGCGTGGCTCGTCATCGAAGGGTGGACGCAGATCGGCGTGCTCGCCGCGTTCATCCTCTACCTGCGCCGTTTCTACGGCCCGCTCGACGAACTCGTCCAGGCGTTCAATCTCTACCAGTCCGCCTCGGCGGCGTTGGAGAAGATCGCCGCCGTCCTCGACACCGACCCCGAGGTGGTCGAACCGACCCAGCCGCAGGCTCTGCCTGCGCAGGCGAACGGTGGCGCACCGCCTGCGGACAATGACGCCGCACCCACACGACCCGCCAACGGCCGCTCCCTCGATCTCGACGGCGTCCGCTTCGCCTACGCCGACGGACCCGATGTCCTCCCCCTCTTCGATCTGCACATCCCCGCGGGGCAGATCGTCGCGCTCGTCGGCGCCACCGGCGCGGGCAAGTCGACCCTGGTCAAGCTCGTCACCCGGTTCTATGACCCCAGCGTCGGTCGGATCACCCTCGACGAGGTGGATCTGCGTGACCTCGATGACGGACAGCTGCGGTCGTCGGTCGTCATGGTCACCCAGGAGTCGTTCCTCTTCGCCGGCACGATCGCCGACAACATCCGCATCGGCAATCCTGGTGCCAGCGACGAGGCAGTCGTGGCAGCCGCGACCGCCGTGGGCTTGGATGCGTACATCCGCCGACTGCCCGAGGGATATGCCACGGATGTGAAGAAGCGCGGCGGCCGGTTGAGTTCGGGACAGCGTCAGCTCGTGTCCTTTGCCCGGGTGTTCCTCGCCGATCCGGATGTCGTCGTCCTCGATGAGGCGACCGCTCACCTCGACATTCCGTCCGAGCGGCTGGTGCAGAACGCTCTGGCCACGGTGCTCGAGGGCAGGACCGCGATCATCATCGCCCACCGCCTGTCCACTGTCGAGATCGCCGATCGCGTGCTCGTCATGGAATCCGGTCGGATCATCGAGGACGGCACGCCGGACGAACTCATCTCCGGGACGGGCAAGTTCGCCCAATTGCACCAGGCCTGGCGCGACTCCCTCGTGTGAGGTCACTCGCTGATCAGCGGCACGAACCGATACCACCCGTGACGAGTGATCGTCAGCTCGTCGGCACCGGGCCCGTCACGGATGATTCGGAGCATCTCCCCTGCGACGGGAATGACCATGGTGGCGCCGAGGGCCAGCTGATCGACGAGCTCGTCGGGCAGTGACTCTGTCCCGGCGGAGACGA
Source organism: Brevibacterium sp. VCM10 (assembly GCF_000583215.1). NCBI lineage: Bacteria > Bacillati > Actinomycetota > Actinomycetes > Micrococcales > Brevibacteriaceae > Brevibacterium > Brevibacterium sp. VCM10. Next base: position 31,162 of record NZ_JAJB01000041.1, on the reverse strand, counting down.
GAATCCGGTCGAACGGGGCCTCGGCCGGGAGACCGAGGGCACCCGGAACGGCTGCGTGGATGGCCACCTCAACGAGGGTCTCCTGGTCTGGGGCATCAGCGGTGACGGCGTCGATGGCCGCCCGCGAGGTTTCGACGAGCTCGGGATGGCGTTCGACCCCGATCACCCGCCCGGCCGGACCGACGAGGACGGCGAGCAGCATCGACGTCCACCCCGAGCCTGATCCGAGGTCGAGGACGGTGTGGCCCGGCTGCGGATCGAGGAGTCGGAGCATGTCCGCGACGGTGCTCGGCTGCGAATTCGTCTGTCCGTGCCCGATCGGCAGGGGCACATTGTCGGAGGCGTTCTGTCGTTCCGCCACCGGCAGGAACGGATCGCGCGGAACCCGGGCGAACGCCTCGGCGATTCGATCGTGCGTCGCATTCGATGTCATTGCTCCTCCGATCGACGGCGGTCTTCGGTACCTCCCATTGTGCCGATCCGCGCTGAGGGCACAATGGCGCCACCGAGTATCGTTGTGCCGTGACTCATTCCGATCTCGCCCGCGCCCAGAGCCTCATCACCTCGATTCCCGACTATCCCGAACCGGGAGTGGTCTTCCGCGACATCTCTCCGCTGCTCGCCGATGGCCCGGCGATGCGGGCCGTCACCGAGGCGCTCATCGAACCGTTCGCCGGGCAGTTCGATATCGTCGGCGGGCTCGAGGCCCGCGGCTTCCTCTTCGCCGGTGCCATCTCCGCGATGACGGGAGTCGGAATCCTGCCGATCCGCAAGGCCGGGAAGCTCCCCCGCCCGGCTGCCGCCGTGTCGTACACCCTCGAATACGGCACCGCCACGATCGAAGGCCCCGATGTCCTGACGAAGGGTGAGCGCGTCCTCCTCATCGATGACATCCTCGCCACCGGCGGGACGCTCACCGCTGCTCAGTCCCTGGTCGCCGATCTCGGCGCCGAAGTCATCGGATCAGCCGTCGTCCTTGAGCTCACTGCGCTCGGCGGGCGCGAACGTACGGGTGAGGTGCACACGCTCTTCGTAGAGTGACGCCTGCGCCTCAGAGATGGACGGTGTCGATGCCCACACCGAGACCGACGAGCGCCTGCGCGAAGACGTGGCTGCCACAGTCAGCAGGCCGCCCTTGGCCACAATCAGCAGCAATTCGCCGTGACTGACCTTGAACTGCAGACAAGGCCCAGATCGCCGCCGCGGAGTCCACCGGTAAGAGGCCACAGGACGAGGGGCGAAGCTGAAGGCAGGTCAGCCGCTGTCTGTCAGGACCGCCACTGACGATCACTGGCACGTGTCGTACAGTGCTCGCAGTTGATCCTCAAGAGTCTGCGCGGAAGAGGTGGACTGCGAGTCTGGCTCCTCACCATAGTCGCATCCGCCCACATTGACCCATCCTGGATTCCACTGACTGTTCGGGCCCGTGGTGAGATTCCAGTGGAAATCCCAGGGCTGAGGGTTGACGGTATCGATGCGTTCGATCTTCTCTCTCAGCTGACCGACCGCTGCCGGCCCGTCATGGACTTCAACGCGGTAGCTCGACACCTGGTCGTCTTCGATCCTGATCTCATCGGTCTGGCCGAGAATCGGACTGATTGCCGTCTCCAGACGATTCTGCGCCTGTTCCGAGTACGGGAAGGCCACCATCCACTCAGCCTGGGACGGAGCTCTGGTCCTCAGCTGGAAGTCCTCGGAGCCGAGCTCTGTCCGTACCGCACTGATTGTCCGGAAGGGGTCAGCCTGCGCAGCTCTCAGTTCCAGTGAGTCTTCGAAGGTACTCTGCTCGGACTGTTGATCCCACTCGATTCGGTCGGCGGACAGTTCTGACGCGAGCGCAAGAAGATGCGGTGTTCGATCCGCCATGATGTCGCTGCTCGTGTAGTCTCGCATCTCGATGACCTGGTGCGAAATCACGAGCGTGAGCTCTTGGTCATAGCGATCGAATTCGCTGCCGGTCTCCTGATCGAACGTGGCGGCGACCTCGACAGCCTGATTGTGAGTCGCATCGGTGGACATTGTGACAGTGTGTGCCAGCAACCGACCCGAATCGAAGCCGTTCTGGTAAACAGTTCTGACATCTTCGACCCCCGCCTTCGTCGACAGCACCGCGCCGATGTCATGTGCGCGGCCGCTGAGGTCCGGCCCGAAACACCCGGACAGCCCGACCGCCGCAACAATGACGGCAGCGACAGACGCGATCCGGCGGCGAAGATGTGTTCTTCGTTCCCCCATGCCTCGAACCTATCGGTCTCACACTCGCTTCCACGGTCACACCGTGTGCCAGTCTCGACACTGATCGCTCGTGGCGGCATCGAAAAATGAAGAAACTGAGAGAAATAGGGAATGATCGCCAACGACACTGTCGTTATAGAGTCGCTCGGGGATCACCTTCAGATCCCCGACTCCGCGGAGACATCCCACAAGGACGTTCCGCAGATCATTCCAGCCCCGTGACGAAAGGCGGACACCTTGACGGTTCCCACACTCACTCTCAACGACGGCAAGACGATCCCGCAGCTGGGCTTCGGCGTCTTCAAGGTCGACCCCGACGAGACCGAACGCATCGTCACCGACGCCCTCGAAGTCGGCTACCGCCACATCGACACCGCCGCCGTCTACGGCAACGAGGAAGGCGTGGGCCGGGCCATCGCGAAGTCCGGAATCGCCCGTGACGAACTCTTCATTACGACCAAGCTGTGGAACGACCGCCACGGCGCGGAAGAATCCAAGCGGGCCCTCGGAGAATCCCTGGAGAAGCTCGGCCTCGACCACGTCGACCTCTACCTCATCCATTGGCCGACCCCGGCGAACAAGAACTCCGTCGAGACCTGGGAGGCCTTCCCCGGCTACCGGGATCAGGGTCTGACCACTTCGATCGGAGTCTCGAACTTCGACCACCGCTTCCTGCCGGAGATCCTCGACACGGGCATCATCCCGGCCGTCGACCAGATCGAGGTCCACCCGCAGTTCCAGCAGGTCGAGACCCGTCCGCTGCTGGCCGAACACGACATCAAGATCGAAGCCTGGGGTCCGCTGGGCCAGGGCAAGGTCGACTACGCGAACACCGTCATCGGTGAGATCGCCGCCGCCCATGAGAAGTCCTGGGCCCAGGCGATCATCCGCTGGCACCTGCAGAAGGGCCACGTCGTCTTTCCGAAGTCGAACAACCGCGACCGCATGGAACAGAACTTCGACGTCTTCGACTTCGAACTCACCGACGCCGAGGTGGCAGCCATCGACGCGCTCGAAAACGGCGGCCGCGTCTCGGCCGATCCCGCCGAGGTGAACTGACCCAGTCGAGTTGAGCAATGCGAAAGCCGCCGGAGAGTTCTGACTCTCCGGCGGCTTCGTCGTTCTCAGGGCGCTGCCCACACGGCGGCGGTCACGCTGTCGGCCGGCCGTCGACGCCGAGGACGACGGCGTCGATGAGCACCGGTCCGTCGGCCCGCAGCGCCTCACGGTAGGCGGTCTCGAACTCTTCCCGCGTCGTGGTCCGGCGGGCCGGGACTCCGTACCCCTGCGCCAGGGAGACGAAATCGATCGTGCCCAAGGTCAGGCCCGGGGTGCCCGGAACTCCCATGCGCTCGGCGAAGCCGGAGAGCGCACCGTAGCCGGAGTTGTTGACGATGACGAAGATCGTCTTCGTGCCCAACTGAGCCGCCGTGTACAGGGCTGTGAGTCCGTAGTTCGCGGAGCCGTCACCGACGGTGGCGACGATGGTCTTCTCCGGGTCGCCGATGGCCAGCCCCACGGCGACCGGCAACCCGAAGCCCAGTCCGCCCGAGGCCGGGAAGTGATACATGCCTGGCCGGTCGATGACGATCCGCTCGAGGTAGTCGAGGTCGAGGGTGGTCGTCTCATTGACGTAGACGACGCTGTCGTCGACGTGATCGTTGAGCACGGCGAGCACCTCGGTGCCGGACATTCCCAACTCTGACCGCGGTGGGGCGGTGACGACTCGAGACCCACGGTCGCCTCGGCGAGGTCCTCGGTCCGTCGTCGCTGCCGCGAGGTCGGCGAGCGCGGTTGCGGTATCCGCGACGACGGCGCGCCCGAACGGTGCGCGTGTCGCCTCCCGCGGGTCCTGGGTGATCTGGATGACCTCGGTGCCCGGCTCCAGATAGTTCGCCGGCTCCCAGCGGTGATAACGGAAGGTGGCGGCTCCGATGACGAGCACGACGTCGTGGCCGGCAAGCCGGTCACGCACTGACTTGATACCTGGGACGAGGACGCCTTCGAAGTTCGGATGCGTCGTCGGGAACGGGCAGCGAGTCGGTGAGGGTGCAACGAAGACCGAGGCGTTCAGACGCTCGGCCAGAACCATGGCATCCTCATAGACCGTCGGATCAGCGACGGCGGCGGCATCGACCTGCGGCCCGAGGACGAGGGCAGGGTTCTGTGCCCCGTCGAGGACGTCCGTGAGCTCGCGAAGCAGCGAGGTCGACATCGTCCCCGCCGTCGCCACCGACCGCTGCGCCAACAGTGCGTCGTCGGGAAGCGCCGACTGGTCCCAGTCGTCGAGTGGGACGGACACATAGACGGGACCGCTGGGCTGGGTGGCCGCCTCGAGGACCGCCTGCGACAGGGTGCGGGGCACGTCGAGGGCCGACAGCGGCTCGTGCGAGTACTTCACCAGCGGGGCGGGCAGCGTCGAGGCATCGACGCTGGCGAGCATCGTCTCCTGTCCGACGGTGCGGCGCACCTGCTGACCGGCGAGGACGACCAGCGGAACGTGCCCGTAGTGGGCGTTCGTCAAGGCGCCCATACCGTTGCCCGACCCCGAGGCGGCGTGCAGATTCACCAGCGCCGGGGCTCCCGTGGCGCGTGCGTATCCTTCGGCCATGCCGACGACGGCCTGTTCATGCAGACCGAGGACGAATCGGAAGTCGTCGCCAAGACCGGCGAGGAACGGCAGCTCGTTCGAACCCGGATTTCCGAAGATCGTCGTCATCCCGTGGGCACGGAAGACCTCCAGACTCGCGTCGAGGACTGTCTTCTCTCCGTCTGCCATGTCACTGCTGCTTTCGTTCGTGTCGGGTGTGCTCAGTTCGGGGAGGCGTCGGTGCGGTCTCGCACCGACGCCTCCCAGTGCATGTGGTCAGAAGGGCACGGGGCCCATCGACGAGCGGACGCCGATCCAATGCAGCGTGGTGAAGTCCTCGATCGCCTGCTCGCCGTTGAAGCGGCCGATGCCCGAGTTCTTCTCACCGCCGAACATGACATGCGGCTCGTCGTTGACCGTCGAGTCGTTCACGTGCGTCATTCCCGCCCGCACACCGCGCGCGAAGCGCACACCGCGCTCGACGTCGCGAGTGAAGACGGCGGACGACAGCCCGAATTCAGTGTCATTGGCGATGCGCAGAGCGTGTGCCTCGTCGTCGGCCTTGATGATTCCGACGGCGGGACCGAAGATTTCATTGCGGGCGATGTCCATGTCCATGGTCACATCGGCGAACACGTGCGGGCCGATGAGTCGTCCGTCGATCTGGCCGCCGACGACCTCCCGTGCACCTTGGTCCTTGGCCGACTGAATGAGTTTGGTGACCTCTTCGGCCTGGGAATCGTTGATGATCGGGCCGACGAGGATACTCTCATCGGTGGTGTTGCCGGCGTTGAGGTGTGCCGCCCGCGCGGCGAAGCGCTCGACGAAGTCGTCGTAGATCGACGCGTCGACGACGATGCGGTTGACCGCCATGCAGATCTGGCCCTGATTGAGGAACTTGCCCATGAGGGCGCCGTCGACGGCACCGTCGATGTCTGCGTCATCGAGGACGACGAACGGAGCGTTGCCGCCGAGTTCGAGCGCCACGTGTTTGAGATGCCCCTGAGCCGCGAGTGCTCCGACGCGCTGACCGACCGGGGTCGACCCGGTGAAGGAGATCATCGAGGGAACCGGGTGTTCGACCAAGTAATCGCCGATGATGGCGCCCGAGCCGGGGACGACTGACAGCAGTCCGGCGGGCAGCCCGGCCTCTTCGAACACCTCGGCCAGGATGAGCCCACCCGAGATCGGGGTGTCGGAGGCCGGTTTTACGACGACTGCGTTGCCGAGTGCCAGAGCCGGGGAGACTGTGCGGATGGACAGATGCAGCGGGAAGTTCCACGGCGAGATCACCCCGATGACTCCGCGCGCCTGGCGGTAGACGCGGTTCTCCTTGCCGGGGAACGACGAGGGGTGGAGGGTGCCGTGAGCCCGCGTTGGGAACGTCGCGGCTTCGCGGGTGATGCCGATGGCCGAGGAGATCTCGATGTCGGCCTTGAGCGCCGAGGCTCCCGCTTCGATGCGCAGCAGAGCGGCGATCTCGTCTCGGCGCCGTTCGAGGACGTCGGCGGCGCGGGAGATCACGGCAGCGCGTTCGGAGGCCGGGAGGGCTTCCCACTCGACCTGAGCCTCCGCGGCCGCCTCATACGCTTCGTCGAGGTCGGCGGCGTCGGCACCGTTGAAGCTGCTCAGCTCCTGTCCGTCGAAGGCCGCAGTCACTCGGACCGGGCGGTCGGAGGATCCGTCGCGCCAGCGACCGCCGATGAAGGTTCCGCCCTGAAGGCGTTCGATGACCTCGGCGGCCGATGCTGAGGTGTCGGGTGCGGACGTTGTGGTATCTGTGGACATGGCGAACTCTCTGAAGCAGGTGTCGAAGACGACCAGTCCGTGGCGGGCTGGCCTCCGAGGCAGACGTGATGCAGCGGATGCTTCGAGACTATGCCGCCCTCCGGAATTCGGCCAATAGAATCTCCACATCCGTGTATAGACTGTGTTTATAATCCTGCATGGCCAGTATAGATCTGACACTTCTGCGGACGTTCAACGCGATCTTCGAGACACGGAATCTCACGAGAGCGGCCCACGAGCTCTGCGTCACCCAGCCATCGGTGAGCTACGCCCTCTCTCGGCTGAGGAAGCAGCTGGGCGATCGACTGTTCGTGCGCACTGCCAGCGGCGTCGAACCCACGGTGCGCGCCGAGGAGCTCTATATGGTCTTTGCCCGAGCGGTGTCCGAGATCGACGCAGCCGTCGATGACGATTTCGATCCAGCAACGACAGAAAAGGCATTCCGGCTCTGCCTCTCCGACCTCGGCGAGCTCACCTTCCTCCCCGCCATCAGCGCACGCATGGCGTCCGAGGCCCCGCACGCCGCGCTGGAGATCGTGCCGATGCACATCAACGACGTCCGCGAATGGATGCGCCGTGGTCAGGTGGATGCCGCAGTCGCCAGCATCGATCTGCCCGGCCTGGAGAAGCGAGAGCTGATCGCCGGCGACCGGTATGTCTGCGCGATGCCCGGCGGCGCCGGAGGAACGGGTGAAGAAATGAGCCTGGAGGAGTTCACGAACGCACGACACGTCGTCGTCGACCAGGCCGCCGGACACGACCAAGTCGAAGCGGCCATCTCCGCGCATGGCATCGACCGCCGGATCGTCCTGAGGGTTCCCCATTTCTCCGTGCTTCCCCAAGTTCTTCCGCTGGGCAACCTCGTCGCCATCATTCCGATGCATGTGGCACAGACCTTCGCCGCGGACTGGGATTTCGATATTCGGGAACTGCCTGTCTCCGTCCCGTCGTTCGACGTCTCTCTGTACTCACAGCCCGCGGACCTGCTGCTGCCGGCGACCCAATGGTTCATGGACCTCGTCGCCGAGACGGCGGCGACTGGAGCGGCATAACCGGTCCCACCCCACATCATTGATGCCTTCTATATCCATTAGCAAGAGAATCTAGTGGCCCTATGTGGTCATGGCTTCTAGAGTCAGTTGTCACGACCAGTGCACTGTCCTGCAAACGCAGCACCTGGTCAATGGTCGGTCTGCCGGATCAATGAGGAGCCCCTATGTCCACCACCCATGCACCACTCACAACCGAGGCGTCGACGAAGAGCCAGCAACGCAAGGTCGCCGCCGGCACGCTCATCGGCACCACCATCGAGTGGTACGACTTCTTCATCTACGCCCAAGCCGCCGGACTGATCTTCGCGGATCTGTACTTCAAACCGCTGGGCGCCGAGAGTTCGGCGCTGGCCCAGATCGTCTCGTGGGCGTCTTTGGGAATCAGCTTCCTCTTCCGCCCCCTCGGCGCCGCAGTCGCCGGACACCTCGGCGATCGCCTCGGCCGTAAGACGATGCTGGTGCTGTCGCTCATCCTCATGGGCGGGGCCACCGCTCTCATCGGACTGCTGCCGACCTATGCGACGTGGGGCGTCTGGGCTCCTTTGCTGCTCGTCTTCCTCCGCGTGCTCCAGGGGTTCTCCGCTGGAGGCGAATGGGGCGGAGCAGCGCTCATGGCCGTCGAACACGCCCCGGCTCAACGTCGCGGATTCTTCGGCGCCTACCCCCAGATCGGCACTCCCCTGGGCATGGTTCTCGCAACCGCAGTCATGTTCGTCACCACCACAGTGCTCAGCCACGAGGCGTTCCTGGCATGGGGGTGGCGCATTCCCTTCCTCCTGTCGGTCGTACTCGTCGCAGTCGGCTTCTTCATCCGCCGTTCGGTCGAGGAAAGCCCGATGTTCCGCAGAATGCAGGAGAGGAAGAACGATTCTCATGCACCGATGACAGTGCTCCTGCGCCATCATCTGTGGCAGGTCATTCGAGCATCCCTGATCTTCGTCGCGAACAACGCCGCCGGCTACCTTCTCATCGCCTTCTTCGTTTCCTACGGCACGAAGCATCTGGGCATGGAACAAGCACCGCTCCTGCTCATCAGCACCGTCGCCGCAGTCTTCTGGCTGGCCTTCACGATGACCGGCGGCATCGTTTCCGACCGCATCGGTCGTGTCCGCACCTACCAGATCGGCTACGCCGTGCTCCTTCTCTGGTCGGTGCCGATGTGCCTGCTCATCGAGACCCGCAGCCTGCTGTGGTTCGCTGTGGCGCTGATTTTGCTCAGCCTCGCTCTCGGCCTGTCGTTCGGCCCGCAGGCAGCGCTCTTCGCGGAGATGTTCCCCACGAGCATCCGCTACTCGGGAGTCTCTCTCGGATACGCGATCGGTGCGGTCGTCGGCGGCGCCTTCGCTCCGATGATCGCCGAGATGCTCGTGGCCGAAACCGGCAGCTCCGTCGCCATTGGCGCCTACATCACGGCACTGTGTCTGACTTCGCTCATCGTCGTCTCCACCGTCAGGGAGCCTCGCGGCATCGACCTCGACAAGGCAGGCGCCTGAAACGGCCCACCACCTCAACCGGTTATGAAAGGAAAAGTGATGACCACACACGCAACCGCCGACGCAGAGACCTCGACCTGGCCGAGGACGGTCGCCGTCATCGGAGCCGCCGGCCTCATCGGTGCCGGCGTAGTGGAAGGGCTGGCGCTCTCCGACGCCGCGGACACCATCGGCCTCACCGATCTCCGTGAGAATGTCCTGCAGGCACACGCCATTGATATCTCCGAGGCGCAGATCCTCGCGGGCACCGACCGAGCCCGGCTGGCGGTCGGAGAGGAGACCGCGCCCGACGAGGTCGATCTCGTCATCGTGGCGGCCTCTGCCCCAGAGACCCCCGACGGGGACCGGAGAGACTTTCTCCGTGACAATCTCCAGCTGCTGCGCAAGATCACCCCGAGCATTGAACGGCTGGCGGGCGCGGAGGGCATCGTCATGCTCCTGTCGAACCCCGTCGACATCCTCTGCGAGGCATTGCGGCGGACCTCCTCGGTGACGCCTGACCGGATCGTCGGGTACAGCGTCAACGACAGCATTCGGCTCCGAGCCGCCATCGGAAGGGTCTTGGGCGTGTCGGGGGCGCGCGTCGGAGGGCTAGTCCTCGGGGAGCACGGTGATGGTCAGGTGCCCCTGTGGGACAACATCACGGTCGACGGCGCCCCGTACGAGCTCGATGCCGAGCAGCGTCGCCTGGTTCAGGAGGACATCCTCGGCTGGTTCGCTCGTTGGTCGGCGCTCAAGCCTGGGCGCAGCAGCGGGTGGACGACGCCACGCGGAGTCGTCGCCGATATCGGCAGCATGTCGGCGGGGACGCCTCACCCTGCGTGCGTCTGGACCGGAGGCATCGAATCGGTCGCCGACAGCTTCATCACCCTGCCGACGGTGATGGAGCACGGTCGGATCAGACCCGCCGATGATGCCCTTGCCGTCTCGAGCGAGGTCCGCCAGGGGCTGCAGAAGGCAGCCGAGTCGGTCGCCGTCACGGCAGCGGATGCTCTGGCTGATCTCCCGACTGGGTGAGCATCGCGAACCAGGGATCCTTCGGGTTCGCCTGGCCACGACTCAGCCGAGCACGCGGATCGGCTCTCCTGAGATCCAGGCGGCGATGTCCTCGACGGCTTGAGTGAAGAAGATCCGATACGTGTCCTCCGTGACGTATCCCAGGTGCGGGGTGAGCACGGTCCGCGGGGTGCTGCGCAGACGGTGATCGACCGGCAGCGGCTCCTCGTCGTGGACGTCGAGTCCGGCGCCCCGGATCCCACCTGCTTCCAACACGGTGATGAGCGCGTCGGTGTCGATCAGCCCCGCACGTGAGGTGTTGACGAGGATGCTGCCCGGCTTCATCGCCTTGAGCTCGGCAGCGCCGACGAGTCCTCGGCTGCGGTCGCTGAGCTTGTAGTGGATCGTCACCACGTCGGCGGTGGAGAACAGTTCGTCCTTGCTCACGGAGCGCACGCCCAGGCCGTCGGCCCGTTCGGCATCGAGGTTCTGGCTCCACGCCACGACGTCCATGCCGAAGGCAGCGCCGACCCGCGCGACCTTCGTTCCCAGGCGTCCCAGACCGACCACGCCGAGGCGGTGCCCGTCGAGGTCTCCCCCCGACGCTCGACTGCCAGCCGCCGCCTCGGACGGCGGCATCCTCGGCCGGGATGCTGCGCAGGACGGAGAGGATGAGTCCCCAGGTCAGCTCCGGTGTCGCCGAGGTGGTCGACTCGGTCCCGCAGACCACGATCCCCAGCGCACGCGCCGCCTGCACGTCGATGGAGGCGTTGACCCGCCCCGTGGTCACGAGCAGACGCAGATCCGGCAGACGTTGCAGCCGACCGGCGGTGAAGGCGGTTCGCTCCCGCATCGCCACGACCACCTCGGCACCGGAGAGGACCTGCACCAGGTCATCGTCGTCGACGATGGGCCGATCAATGAACTCGACCTCGGCGTCGAGACCGCTCCAGTCCGCGAATGTGGCTGCCACCTCTTGAAAATCATCGAGAACGACGATGCGCATGGTGTTCCTCTCCTGAACTCGTGTGACCTACATCCTAGAGCCGATAGGCTGGGCTGGTGAGTGCACCGATCATCCTGAGACAACGCAGCGGCCCTATCATCACGGTCATCGTGTGGGCGTTCCTCGCCTTCCTCCTCGGTGACGCTCTCCTGCGCGGAGCGTGGGAGACAGTCGGGCGCTTCGGGCCCGGCCTTGTGCTCATCGGATGGGTCGCATTCGCCGTGCTCTGGCGGCCGGCGCTCGTTGTCGGAACTGACGAAGTCGAGGTCAGAGAGATCCTGCGCACGACATCGGTGCCCTACACCCGAATCCGTGATGTCCGACTGGGGTCTGTCGTGACGATCGAATCAGCTTCGGCAGACGGGGCCACGCGCACGATTCGACCGTGGAACGCCCCCGGACTGCCGCGGAGGAAGATCGATTCCGGGCTGACCGGCGGAACTCGACCGGAGTCTCCGGACAATCATCCGGCATTCGAGCTGCTGCGCCGCTGGGAGCAGACCCTCGCGGATGCTCCTGGAACGGGCGTGCGAAACGGCCCGTCCGCCGATGCCGAGGACGTGCGCACTCGGTGGAGCCTCGGCGTCATCGGGGTGACTCTGGTGCTCGTGCTGCTGGTGGCGATCGGATTCGTCTGATCCCACTCGGCTGTCAGCCGGGCACAGAAAAACCGACCCCGTGGGGAACGTGATCCCACGGGGCCGGCAGTCTCGGTTGGCTTCAATCGATCAGAGCATCACTTCGTGAAGCCGATGGTCGTCCAGTCCGGCGTTTCGAGCTGACGGGGACCGAGGTTGACGACGTCGTCCCTGACGCCCCACACATAAGGTGTCGGGTAGATCGGAATGAGCGGCTTGAGCTTGAGTACTGCGGCGTCTCCCTCATTGGCCAGCTTCTTCGCTTCGGCCGGGTCGAGAGTCTTCGTCGCTTCCTTGAACTTCTCACCGATGTCATCGCTGGAGATCTTCGAGAAGTTCTGCTCCGAGTCCGCGGGGTAGAACAGGTTCGATCCCGAGGAGATCGGGAAAGCCGTGCCCTCCCAGGTGAACGTGGCCATCTCGAAGTTGCCGTTGAGCACGTGGTCGGCGAAGTAGGCGGCCACCGGCACGGTCTCGATTTCGATCTTGAAGCCGATCTCGTTGAGGTCCTTCATCACCTGTTCGGCACGCTGAGCGTTCGAGGCGGTATCGGCCGGGACGACGATCTTGAAGGTGAGCTTCTCGCCGTCCTTCTCACGCACGCCTCCATCGCCTTCGGTCCAGCCGGCGTCGTCGAGGATCTTCTTCGCCTTCTCCTGATCGAAGTCGAGGCTGCCGTCGGTGTTGTCCTGGTAGCCTTCCTGGCCGGGCATGAAGGTGACGTTGTTGACCAGAGTCACGGGCGCTTCGACGGGACCGATGGCGGCCTGAGCGATGGCTTCGCGGTTGATCGCGTGTCCGATGGCGTCGCGGACCTCCTGCTCCTTGAGCGCCCCCTTCTCGGCATTCATCGTCAGATGCGTCCACTGCATTCCCTGCGACTTGTAGATCTCGCCGTCGTCACGTTTGCCGGCGGTCGTGTAGGAGTCGCCGTCGGTTCCCACGTCGACGAGGTCGAGCTCCTTGTTCGCGTAGGCCTGAGCCTGCTGCGCCTGGGACACGACCTTGAAGATCACCTTGTCGAGCTTCGGCTCCTGGCCCCACCATTCGTCGTTCCTGACCATGGTGATGACACCGGACTTGTTGTCGACCTTCTGCGCCTTGAATGGACCGTTCGAGGGCAGGACCTTCTTCACATAGTCCTTGTTGAACGCGTCGACATCCTCGGAGATCTCATCGGGCAGGAATGCGCCGATGTAGTTCGGCCAGTCGATGTTCGGCGTCTTGAACGTGACCTTGACGTCGTACTTGTCCTCGCCGGATTCGATCTTCTCGATGTCTTCGAAGCCCTTGGTCGAAGCGACCTCGTACTTCTTGTTCGAACCGTTCTGAGTCTTCCAGAAGGCCTTGTAGTCATCGACGTCGATCGGGGTGCCGTCTTCCCAGACGGCGTCCTTGTTGAGCTTGACGTCGATGACCAGCGGATCCTCGCTGGCGACCTCGACGCTCTCGGCGTAGTTCTTGTCGACTTCCCACGTGCCGTCGTCTTTGATCCTGACCGGTCCGCCCAATGACGTCCCGTAGAGGTTGTTGTTGTCCACGTGCGCGCCGTCGGCGTGGTAGTAGTTGAGGCTCGCGGGGATCTCGGTCATCGGGTAGGTCAGCGTTCCACCGTCTTTGACCTCGTCATAGGCGGCCTTCTGATAGTCGACGGTCGGAAGCCCGGAAATCTCCTTGTCGGCCTTATCGCTGTCGACGCCGCCGGAGTCATTGTTCGCCTGCTGGCAGCCGGACAGCGCCAGGCCCAGTGCAGCGGTCGCCGCGACGACCGCTGTCGACTTGTTCCTCATTCTCATGAGTTCCTCATTTCCTGTGTTGTATTCCTCGAGGTGGGTTGGTGGGGTGAGATCAGTCCGCAGACTCGAGTTCTCGGCTCCGTTCCGCGTGATGGCAGGCGACGAGGCCGCCTTCGAGCGGACGAGGACCGGGGTCGTCGTTCAGGCACAGCTGTCTGTCGCTGTCCGGCAGCAGGGTGAACAGCGGGCAGCGGGTGCGGAAGTTGCACCCTGAGATCTCATCGGTCGGACTCGGCAGGTCGCCGGTGAGCAGCACCCGTTCGCGTGAGCGTTCGACCTCGGGGTCGGGTACCGGGATCGCCGACATCAGCGCCCTGGTATAGGGGTGCCGCGGGTGACGATAGAGAGCATCGGATTCGCCGTACTCGACGATCCGACCGAGATACATCACGGCCACGAAGTCCGAGATCTGCCGGACGACTGCGAGGTCGTGGGCGACGAACAGATAGGACAGTCCCAAGGTGTCTCGAAGGTCCTCGAGCAGATTGATCACACCGGCCTGGACGGAGACGTCGAGGGCCGAGACGGGTTCGTCGAGGACGAGCAGCTTCGGATTCGTCACCAGTGCCCGAGCAATCCCGATGCGCTGCCGCTGACCACCAGAGAACTCGTGCGGATAGCGCTCGGCCATCGACGCATCGAGACCGACGAGTTCGAGCATCTCGGCGACCTTGTCATTGCGCTCCTTGGCCGGCACCTTATGCACGGTCAGCGGTTCGGCGATCACTTCGCCGACCGGCAGACGCGGGTCGATCGCGGCCATCGGATCCTGGAAGACGACTTGGACGTCCTTGCGCATGGCCAGACGTTCGCGCTTGTTCAGGTCCGCGACGTCGATGCCGTTGATGACCAGCCGCCCCTTCTGCGGAGCGACCATCTCCAGAACCTCGCCGATCGTCGTCGACTTCCCACAGCCGGATTCGCCGACCAGACCGAGAGTCTGCCCGGTCCTGATCTCGAGGTCGATTCCGTCGACGGCCTTCACCGTGCCGATCTGTCGTTTGAACACCGCCCCCTTGAGCAGCGGGAAGTGCTTCTGCAGACCGGTGACCTCAAGGATGTTCGGCGCCGAATCGTCTCTCACCCGAGTCGCCACCGGATCGGGACGCGGGTAGATGTCTGTGGCCGCCAGATCGCCCCGGGCGATCTCGTCAGCACGGTGGCAGGCAGCCTGCACCCCGGAGATTCCGTGTTCGACGAGGTCGGGCTCGACCTCGCGGCATCGGTCGACCGCGATCGGGCAGCGCGGTGCGAAAGGGCACCCCGGGGCCAGATTCGACAGCGACGGCGGTTTGCCCTCCAGCGGAACGAGTCGCTGGGTTCCCGCGGTCGCGAGGTTCGGCACAGACCGCAGCAGTCCTGTTGTGTAGGGCATCTGCGGGCGGTGGAAGACCTGCTCCACTCCCCCGGTCTCGACGAGCCGACCGGCGTACATGACTGCGATCCGATCGGCGTTTCCGGCTACCACACCGAGGTCATGGGTGATGAGCACGATCGCGGCACCGGTGATCTCCCGCGCCTTCTGCAGCACGTCGAGGATCTGAGCCTGGATCGTCACGTCCAGGGCGGTCGTCGGCTCATCGGCGATGATGAGGTCGGGGTCGTTGGCGATCGCAATGGCGATCATCGCGCGCTGCCGCATGCCTCCGGAGAACTCGTGCGGGTACGATTTCACCCGCCGCTGGGCTCCGGGGATGCCGACAATCTCCAGCAGTTCGATCGCTCGTTCGTTCGCCGCTTCCTTCGACAGGCTCGGATCGTGGATGAGCAGCCCCTCACAGATCTGCTCGCCGATCGTGTAGACGGGCGTCAGGGCCGACAGCGGGTCCTGGAAGACCATCGCGATCTCGCGGCCGCGCAGCTGCGACATCTGATGGTCGCTCATATCCAGCAGCGACTGCCCGCGGTACCGGATGGAGCCGGCGACCTGTGCGGTCGAGGGAAGAAGTCCCATCACTGCCATCGAGGAGACGGATTTGCCGGAGCCGGATTCGCCGACGATGCCGAGGAATTCGCCCGGTCTGACCGCGTAGTCGACTCCGCGGACGGCGTGGACGTCGCCCTTGGGGTTGGGGAAGGTCACGGTCAGATCGCTGACCTCGAGGATCGGCTCGGCCGCACTGACGGAGTTGAGATCGATGTCAAGGGTTTCAGTCACGGTTGACTCCTGATGTCGGATCGATCGCATCGCGCAGGGCATCGGCCATCAGGCTGATGGCGAAGAGCATGAGCACGAGGACGCCTGCGGGGAAGACGAACAGCCAGGGGCGGGTGGCAGCGGCTCCTGACCCATCGGCCAGCAGCGTGCCGATCGAAACGTCGGGTTTCTGGATGCCTAAGTTGAAATAGCTCAGTGAGGTCTCGGCGATGATCGCGGAGACGACGCCGAGGGTCGCATCGACGATGAGGATCGAGGCCACGTTCGGGATGATGTGGCGGCTGAGGATCTTCGGCGTCGACACCCCCATGTATCGAGCAGCTCGGACGAAGTCGCGGTCCTTGATCGCCTTCGTCTGGTTGCGCACGACCTGAGCCATGATCATCCATCCGAAGAGCACGAGGAAGACGACGATCGCCATCCAGGACAGCTGCCGCAGCAGCGGTGCCATGAGCACGAGGATGAAGAACGCGGGCAGCACGAGCAGGAGATTGATGAACCACACGATGACCGCTTCGACGCGGCCGCCGAAGTACCCGGCCGCTGATCCGATGATCGCTGCCAGGATGCTCGCCGCCGGGCCGGCGATGATGCCGATGAGCAGGGATTTCTGCAGTCCGACCACGGTCTGGGCGTAGATGTCCTGACCGATCGTATTGGTGCCGAACCAGTGCTGGGCGCTCGGGCCTTCGTTGAGGGCGAAGACGTCCTGGTCCGTCGGCGAGTAGATGTTGATGGTGTTGCCGAACAGGGCGAAGAGGACGAAGAACGCGAGCAGGATTCCGCCGACCCAGAAACGCGGGGTCGCGCGCAGCCGCCGCCAGATGAGCGTCGCCCGGGAGGTCGGCTTCGCACGCTTCGGCACCACCTCAGTGTCGGAATGTGTGGAGATCGGGATGTCTGTTGCCATGTCAGATCCTCACTCTCGGGTCGAGTGCGGCGTAGAGGACCTCGGACAGGGTCGAGGCCAGCAGCGTGAGCACTGCGACGAAGAGGACGGAGCCTGCTGCCGCATTGATATCGGACTGCAGGATGGAGTTGATGGTGAACTGGCCCATGCCGTTCCAGGAGAAGACGACCTCGAGCATCGAGGAGCCCGCGACCAGCGTGCCGAACGCGTAGGCGAAGTAGGTCGACATCGGGATGAGCGCGACGCGCACTCCGTGTTTGACGAGCGCGGTCTTGCGGGTGCGGCCCTTGGCGCGAGCGGTTCTGATGAAGTCCGAGGCGAGCACATCGAGCATGACCGAACGCTGGTAGCGCGAATACGTCGCGGCGCCCATGAGCACAAGTGCCAGCGTGGGCAACAGCATGTGTGAGATCTGGTCGGTGAACCACGGGAGGAACCCGGGGTCGATATCGGCCGAATAGTCCCCCGAGAATCGGATGAGCGTCGTGCCGATCATATTGTTGAAACCGGTCGCGATGATCATCAGGAGCACACCGATGACGAACGTCGGAGTGGCGATGATGAGATAGGACGCGTAGGTCACTGTCTGATCAGATGCCTTGTACTGCCTGACGGCTCCCCACACGCCGAGGATCACACCGAGCAGGGCTCCGATGATCGAACCGATGAGCAGGAGCTTGAGGCTGACACCGGCGCGGATGACGATCTCCTGCAGCACCGGAGAGTTGTGCACCGTCGTGCCGAAGTCACCGTGGAGGAAGATCTTCGTCAGCCAGTCCCAGGTTCTCTCGAGGACCGGGACATCGGGATTCGTGCCGTGGCCGTTGAGGATGTTCTGGATCGATGCTTCCGACAGCGGCGGATTCTGACCGCGGTACCGGGAGGCCGGATCCATGAACGAGCTGGAGGTGATGTAGGCGGTGACCGTCGCGATGAACGCGAGGATGAAGTAGTTGATGAACCGCCGCAAAACGTATTTTCCCATGGCGCCGACTACGCCACCGCGATCAGACTGCCCTCACTGTGGTTCACGGAATGGTGCATCGGACCGGGAAGCTGGGAATAGATCTCATGGCGAATCGGGAAGGTGGTGACAGTCATCAACGTTCAAGGGTCCTTTGGGATATTCGGTGCGTAGGCCAGTCGAGATGTGAGAAGCCTCAATGGCTCCTCATAAACGACTGAGCATATTTCGCACTGTATCACTATGTGACCCACCGCACAAACGTCTCCTGCCGTGCCGATTGCAACAAGGCCCCGTGTCCCCCGGAAAACCGCGCGACACGCCGAAGTAACTTTTCGGTAACTGTAGTTTCGTGTCGCACGGTCAATTCGACCCACGCTGTGATCAGGGGCGTTCCCCAACGAAATCGCCGAGGCGGTGCAGACGTGATGTCTGCACCGCCTCGGCGATGATGGAACCTATCCGATTCGCTGAGCGTCACCCGGAAGCGGACTGCGTCAGCAAGAGGCCTTGAACTGGCTCAGTAGCAGACCGCGCCCTTCGACGCCGACTGCACGAGCTTTGCGTACTTACCGAGCACGCCGGTCAGGCGGTGGTTCTCGGGCAGCGTCCAGGACTTACGACGCTCGGCCAGCACCTCCTCGTCGACGTGGAGCTCGATCGAGCGAGCCGCGATGTCGACGGTGATCTTGTCGCCGTCCTCGACGAGCGCGATCGGACCGCCGTCGACCGCCTCGGGGGCGATGTGGCCGATGCACAGACCGGTCGAACCGCCGGAGAAGCGACCGTCGGTGAGCAGCAGGACGTCCTTGCCGATGCCCGCGCCCTTGATGGCACCGGTGATCGCGAGCATCTCGCGCATTCCGGGCCCGCCCTTGGGGCCTTCGTAGCGGATGACGACGACGTCGCCCTTCTTCAGCTCGCCGCCCAGCACGGCGTCCATCGCCGGCTTCTCCTGGTCGAAGACGCGCGCGGTGCCTTCGAAGACGTCGGCGTCGAAACCGGCGGACTTCACGACGGCACCTTCGGGGGCCAGCGATCCCTGCAGCACGGTGAGGCCGCCGGTGGCATGGATCGGATTGCTCAGCGCACGCAGGATCTTCCCGTCGGGGTCCGGCGGGTTGATCGACTCGAGGTTCTCGGCCACGGTCTTGCCGGTCACGGTCAGGCAGTCTCCGTTGAGCAGACCCGCGTCGAGGAGGGCCTTCATGATCACGGGCACGCCGCCGATCTTGAAGACGTCGTTCATCACATACTGGCCGAAGGGCTTGACGTTGCCCAGGTGCGGGACCTTGTCGCCGATGCGGTTGAAGTCGTCGAGCTCCAGCGTCACTCCGGCCTCGTGCGCGATGGCCAGGAGGTGGAGCACTGCATTGGTCGATCCGCCGAAGGCCATGACCACGGCGATCGCATTGTGGAGCGATTCGCGGGTGATGATGTCCTTCGCGGTGATGCCCTGACGCAGCAGGTTGACGACCGCCTCGCCGGACTTGCGGGCGAACATCGTGCGGTTGCGGTGGATCGCCGGCGGAGCGGCCGAACCCGGCAGCGACATGCCCATCGCCTCGGCGGCCGAGGCCATCGTGTTCGCGGTGTACATTCCGCCGCACGCGCCCTCGCCGGGGCAGACGGCGCGTTCGATGGCGTCGACGTCCTTCTGGGACATGATGCCCGCGCGGCAGGCGCCGACTGCTTCGAACGCGTCGATGAGGGTGACTTCCTTCTCCGAGCCGTCCTCCATCTTCGCGGTGCCGGGCATGATCGAACCGTTGTAGAGGAAGACGCTCGACAGTCCCAGGCGGGCGGAGGCCATGAGCATTCCGGGGATCGACTTGTCGCAGCCGGCCATGAGCACGGAGCCGTCGAGTCGTTCGGCGCTCATCACGGTCTCGACGGAGTCGGTGATGACCTCACGTGAGACCAGCGAGTAGTGCATGCCTTCGTGGCCCATCGAGATTCCGTCCGAGACGGAGATGGTGCCGAATTCCAGCGGGAAGCCACCGGCCTCGTGGACGCCCTCTTTGGCGGCCGAACCGAGACGCTGCAGCGACATGTTGCAGGGGGTGATCTCGTTCCACGAGGTCGCGATCGCAACCTGCGGCTTCACCCAGTCGTCGTCGCCCATGCCGACGGCGCGAAGCATTCCACGCGCGGCAGTGGCTTCGAGACCGTCAGTGACATCGCGAGAACGGGGTTTGATGTCGGGAGTGGTGGTGTCTGTATCGATGCTCATGCAGGCATGCTACGCCCGATTTCAGCATCCGCATGCCGGACTCTCGCATGGTGGAACCTCTCGTGGGCACCATGCGGGAGTCCGGCGGCACTGCGGTGTTCGGGGCCCGCTTAGGTCAGGTTGGCGTGACCTATTGACCGCGCTTCAGGCCTGCTGTGCGCGACAGCTCCGGCTTTCTGTTGACCGCGCCTCAGGCCTTGATGAGATTGACCGGCTGCTCTCCGTCGTTGATCCGCCTGACCTGCGCGGCGAGGATCTTCACGACCCGTGGTTCGAACGCCGAGGTGTCTCCTCCGACGTGGGGTGTGATGAGGGTGTTCGGGGTGCCCCACAGCGCGTGGTTGCGCGGCAGCGGCTCCGGGTCGGTGACGTCGAGTGCGGCATGGAGTCGTCCGGTGGCAAGCTCTGCCACGAGCGCGTCCGTATCGACGACCTTGCCGCGAGCGACGTTGACGATGAGCGCATTGTCGGGAAGCAAGCTGAGGAACTCCGCGTCGACGAGGTGGTGCGTCCCTTCGTTGAGCGGGGTGATGAGCACGACCACCTCGGTGTGAGGCAGAAGCCTCGGCAGCTCGTCGACGCCGTGGATCTTCCCGCGTTCGTCCTCACGCGCGGTCGAGGCGACGCGGGTGAGCTGGACCTCGAAGGGGTCGAAGCGGTCGGCGATGGCCGAGCCGATCTCACCGACGCCGATGATCATCACGCGTCGGTCCTGCAGCGAACGGTAGCGGTGGTGCTCCCACACCCGCGAGACCTGCGAGCGCACGGCGTCGTCGATTCCGCGCAGACTGGCCAGGGTCAGCGCCAGCGCGAGCTCGGCGGTGCCTCCCGTGTGCACGCCGGAGGCGGTCGCGACCTGGATTCCACGCTCGGGCAGGTGGGCGACGGGGTCGTATCCGGTCGTCTGCGTGATGACCATACGCAGATTGGGCAGCTCGTCGAGCAGTTCGATCGTCGGCTCGGAATTCAGGTACGGCAGGATCACGACGTCGACGTCGTCACGGCTGAGCTTGGCCGACCGTTCGGCGTCGGAGAAGACGACGAGGTCGACATTAGCGCGTTGGTGAGCCGGGATCTGAGCGATCACACGATTGCGGAGCTCGGAGTTCGGGAAGGCGATTGTGGTGATGGACATGCCCTCATTGTGGCACGCAGTCTCAGACCATGCCGAGACGTTCGTCACTCTGAGATGACCGGCCTCAGCTCTCAGGCAGTGCCCACCTCACCCCTCGACCGACACCTGTCTCAGTTCGCCGGCAGCGCTTTCCCGATCCGAGTGAAGACGGCTTCGATCACCTCGAGCTCGGCGTCACTGACATGGTCGAAGAAGACCTCGTCGACATAGCTCTTGTGCCGGGAGCCGGCGGACAGGAAGGCCCGCGCTCCCGCCTCGGTCAGCGCCACATTGTGAGCACGCCCATCCCCGGGGCACTGAGTCTTCGTCACCAGTCCCGCCTCAACGAGGACCTTGATCCGATAGTTCAGCCGCGAGGGTGAGAAGACGAGCTTCTTCGCCAGGGCGCTCATCGTCAGCGTCCGCTCCGGCGCCTCCCACAGCAGGAGCAGAGTGTTGTAGTCGCTGACGTCGAGCCCCGCATCGTCCTTGAGCTGGGCCTCGAGGGCCTGACGCAGGCGCTGCGAGGTCTCGAAGTAGGTTCGCCACGCGTTCTGCGCCAGCGCCTCCCTGCCGAGCCCGAATCTGATCTCCGTCATCTCAGCCCTCGAGCAGCTGCGCGAACGGAGTGACGTTCGCGGGGTCGAATTCGTCGACGAATCCGCGATTCGCCGAGGCCCCCGGGGCCGCACCCGCCCCTGCACGTGCGCGCGGATCGGGGTCGGCCACCTCGGCGAGGTCGTAGCTTCCGGCCCCGCTGATCGGTGCGGTCAGGGACACGAGCTCCTCCCCCGCCTGGCGGATCCGGGCGGTCAGCGCCCGGCCGCCTGCGACGGTTCCCCAGTCGTCGGTCGCGGCGAAGACCGTCGTGGGCACGACGATGCCCTTGAGGTAGGACAGCATCGGCCGCAGCACGGCGTCCCCGGCCAGGGAATGCCGGGCGGTGCCGCCGGTGGAGGCGATGAGCACGGGCTTGCGGCTCAACGCCTTGTCGTCGATGAGCTGCCAGAACAGGGTGTGCAGACCGACAGGAGCGGCCTTGTACACCGGCGCGACCGTGACGATCGCATCGGCTGCGGCGATGGTCGCGAAGGCCGTCTCCAGCGCTTCGGAGCGGAACCCGGTCAGGGTCATGTCCGTGAGCGCGGTGGCGAGGCTGCGGACGTTGATGACGTCCGTGGTCACGTCGCTGCCCACCGATTCCCCCGCCGAGGCGGCGGATGCCAGGATCCGGTTCGTGAGCTTGAGCGTGGTCGAGTCCTCGCTGAGCGAGGTGGTCACGGCCACGATATTCATCGTCTTCGTGCTCATCAGCGGTCGGCTCCTTCCCGTGTCGCATCCTGGGCGTCGTTCCCGGCGGACTCGGCGGCGCGTGCCTGGCGGTCCTCGAAGGCACGTGATCCTTCTCCGCCGCCGGGGATCGGATCCCGGCCTTCGCAGTGGCGGATGACCAGCGACTCGTGCGTCGGGGCATCGGGGACATCGGCCGGGCGGCCCTTCGCGAACTCCTCGCGGAGGACGGGGATGACCTCTTCGCCGAGCAGGTCGAGCTGTTCGAGCACCGTCTTCTGCGGCAGTCCCGCATGGTCGATGAGGAAGAGCTGACGCTGGTAGTCGCCGGCCCAGTCGCGGAAGCTCAGGGTGCGCTCGATGACCTGCTGGGGTGACCCGACGGTCAGCGGAGTCTGCGTCGAGAAGTCCTCGAGGCTGGGTCCGTGGCCGTAGACCGGGGCATTGTCGAAGTAGGGTCGGAACTCGCGGACGGCGTCCTGGGAGTTCTTGCGCATGAACACCTGACCGCCGAGGCCGACGATCGCCTGGCTGGCCGTGCCGTGGCCGTAGTACTCGAAGCGCTGGCGGTAGAGCTGAACCATCCGGGCGGTGTGCGAGGTCGGCCAGAAGATGTTGTTGTGGAAGAACCCGTCGCCGTAGTAGGCGGCCTGTTCGGCGATCTCGGGGCTGCGGATCGAACCGTGCCACACGAACGGCGGAACCTCGTCCAGTGGGGTCGGGGTGACGGTGAAGCCGTTGAGAGGAGTGCGGAACTTGCCTTCCCAGTCGAGGTTCTTCTCACGCCACAGACGGTAGAGCAGGTTGTAGTTCTCGACCGCCAGCGGGATGCCGGCACGGATGTCCTTGCCGAACCACGGGTAGACGGGACCGGTGTTGCCGCGGCCCATGATCAGGCTGATGCGACCGTCGGAGAGGTGCTGCGCGTAGGAGTAGTCCTCGGCGATGCGCACGGGATCGGTCGTGGTGATGAGCGTCGTCGCCGTGGAGAGTTCGAGTGTCTGCGTCTGTGCGGCGATGTTGGACAGCAGGATCGGCGGATTCGCCGGTGCCACGAAGGGCGGGTTGTGGTGCTGACCGGTGGCGAAGACGTCGAGTCCGACTTCCTCGGCCTTCTTGGCGATCTCGACGGTGTTCTTGATCCGCTGGTGTTCGCTGACGGTGGTGCCGTCAGTGGGGTCGGTGGTGACATCGCCGATTGTGAAGATTCCGAATTCCATGGCGCCTCCTGCGTCTGGGCTCCTGCGGCTTGAGCGGCCGCCCCGCTGAATGAACTCACTTCAATTTTGAAGTAACTAGTTGAAAGCTTAACAGACGTGGTCTCAGAAGTATTCCCGACCCCTGGGCGGTCACCTGAGTGCATCGCGAGTCCATGACCGCAAACGGTCGATTGTCGGGTCGATCCCCGGTGGTTCCAGCCCGGCTCTCACCGTGGAACGACCCGACAAAGCACGACAAGCGGCTCCCGCCCGGAGGCAGGAGCCGCTGTTGACGCCCGGAGGCAGGAGCCGCTTTTGGCACCCGTAGGCAGGAGCCGCCTCAGATCCAGAGCGCGGGGTCCTCGAGCACGAAATCCGGGTGTTTCACCGAACCGTCATCCGCAGATGCCTTCGCCGGGGCGGCGCCGTCCTTCTTCTTCGGGCGCACGGTCGCGGGAATGCCCACGGCGCTCGAGTCGGCCGCCACGTCCTTGACGACGACGGCATTGGCTCCGACCGCGGAGTTGTCGCCGACGACGACCGGGCCGAGGATCTTCGCCCCGGCGCCGACGAGCACGTGGTTGCCGATCGTCGGGTGGCGCTTCGTCTGTGCCATCGATGTGCCGCCGAGGGTCACCTGGTGATAGAGCATGACGTCGTCGCCGATCTCCGAGGTCTCGCCGATGACGACGCCGTTGGCGTGGTCGATGAAGAATCGACGCCCGATCTGCGCCCCCGGGTGGATCTCCACGCCGGTCAGCGTCCTCACCAGCTGGGACATCAGTCGCGCGGGCACCTTTCCAGCATCGTGCTGCCACAGGCGGTGGAGTCCGCGGTGGGCCCAGATGGCATGCATCCCCGGGTAGGACACCAATGAGACGAAATCATTGCGCGCCGCCGGATCTCGCCGCTTCACCGTCTCAAGGTCTTCTTTGAGCGTCTCGCGCACACCGGGTCGGCTCAGCCCATAGGCTGCCGCACCGGCGGCCGCCGCGGCCGCTGTCCACAGTGCCTTCATCGTTGACTCCCCCTGCTCATTCGTCTTGGTCTGTCTCGTGCAAGTCGGATCCGGGCGGAAGAATTCCCGCAGCGGTCCGACATCGGACTCTGCAGACAGCGAGGGCGCCAAACCGAAGTCTGACGCCCTCGTGCCGCTGCCATGGAGTCAGTCCATGTACTCGGCAAACAGCGGAGTCGACAGATACCGCTCGCCGTAGCTGGGGATGATGACGACGACGCGCTTGCCGGCGTTCTCCGGTCGAGACGCGACCTTTTCGGCAGCGAAGAGTGCGGCGCCGGAGGAGATGCCGACGAGCAGGCCCTCTTCGAGAGCGACGGCGCGAGCCCGCTCGAAGGCGTCGTCGTTGTCGACATCGACGACTTCGTCGTAGATATCGGTGTTGAGCACCTTGGGCACGAAGTTCGCGCCGAGGCCCTGGATCGCGTGCGGTCCGGCCGTGCCTTCGGTCAGCAGCGGCGAAGCGGCGGGCTCGACGGCGATGATCTTCACATCCGGGTTGGCCTCACGCAGCGCGGCTCCCGCACCGGTGATGGTCCCGCCCGTGCCGATGCCGGAGACGAAGATGTCGACCTTGCCATCGGTGTCGGCGAGGATCTCTGGACCGGTGGTGGCCTTGTGGATCTCGGCATTGGCCTGGTTCTCGAACTGGCGCACGAGGACGGCGCCGTCGGAAGCAAGCTCTTCGGCCTTGGCCACTGCCCCCTTCATACCTTCGGCCTTGTCGGTGAGGACGAGTTCGGCACCGAAGGCGCGCAGCAGGGCGCGACGTTCCTTCGACATCGACTCGGGCATCGTCAGCTTGACCTTGTAACCGCGGGAGGTGCCGACCATCGCCAGAGCGATGCCGGTGTTGCCGGAGGTGGCTTCGACGATCGTTCCGCCGGGCTGCAGTTCACCGGACTTCTCAGCCGCGTCGATCATCGCCACACCGATGCGATCCTTGACGGAGTTGCCCGGGTTGTACGATTCGAGCTTCGCAACGATTTCGGCGCCGGAGCGTTCACTGGCCTTGTTGACGCGGATCAGCGGAGTACGGCCGACCAGATCGGAGACGTTGTTGAAGATGGTCAAAGTAAGTCCTTTCACGCTTCTGTGTGCACCCGCCGTCACAGGCCTCTCACCACTCGGCAGAGCTGTTCCGGCAAGCGTTGAGCGACAGCTTTCATCTCGTGGTCCGAGACGGCTTGCCCTCATCATAACCACGCCGACCCTGAACGTGTTCCCAGATATGTTGCTCAACAATCTGTGTTCGCTGGCGGCGAAACTATATGACGTTCCGTATCACAGGCTGGGAGCGGTCGCATATCTATCCATCTGCCGCAGGTCCGAATCGGAACAACCGCTGAGCAATCGGTGGACATGATCACCGAGGCGGTTCTCCCTGACGCTCATGCCCGACCATGGTCGTCAGGCTGAGGCTGAGACGGTCTCCGGTGACCGATACGATTATCCCCATGGCTATTCATCCCATCGTCGTCTACGGCGAGCCCGTTCTGCATCGTCGTGCCGAGAAGATCACCGAGTTCGACGAGGACCTTGCCGAACTCGTCGCAGACATGCACGAGACACTCGATGCCAGCAACGGAGTCGGCCTGGCCGCGCCGCAGATCGGCGTCGGCAAGTCCATCTTCGTGTACAACGCCGATGACGACTATGGTGTGCGTCGTCGCGGCACCTTCGTCAATCCCGTGCTCATCTCATCGAAGGTCCCCGATACCCGTCCCGATCCGGACGACGAGACGGAAGGGTGCCTGTCGGTGCCGAGTCTCGATTTCCCCCTCAAACGTGCCGACAGGGTCACCGTCAACGGCTTCGATGAGAAAGGCGAACCGGTGACGCTGAGTGCGGAAGGGTGGTTCGCGCGCATCATGCAGCACGAATACGACCACCTGCAGGGAACCCTCTACGTCGACCGCCTCGATAAGCGCTGGTCGAAGAAGTGGAAGAAGGCCCAGGAAGCGCATGGCTACAACCAGCCGGGCCTGTCATGGATGCCGGGAGTCGACCCCGACCCCTTCGGTCACTGAGCCGGAGCCGAGCCTAAGCCTCGAGTTCGTCCACGGATTTCTGAGCTGCGGCCAACCGGGTGTCGAAGTCGTCGAAATCATCGGCAGTCTGGTCGAGTTCGGCAACGAGTCCGGAGATGATCGACGACTGCGAGTCCGCGTCGATGCGCAGCTCCCTGAACTGCCAATCAGCGGAATCGTCGGCGGCGGTGCGAGACAGCACGTCGAGCACCCGATCACCGAGCTCGCGGGAGCGTTCGGAGTTGTGCAGCAGCATGAGCTGCTGATCGAGTTCGAGGAGGCGTTCGTAGTAGTCGTGCATCGACTCCACGCGGCGTGCCATGGACGAGAACGCGACGGCCAGCTTCGACAGATAGGTCTCCACCGACTTCGCGGTCCCCGCATCACGGATGCCCTCGATCTCCTCGCGGAGGCTGACGAGTTCCTGCAGCCGCACGCCGATGGAGGCCACGGCGTGGTCGAGATCGACGCGCGAGACGTGGTCTTTGAGTATCGGATGGGTCCAGGCGCGGGTGCGCACGATCTTGCGGGCGATCGTGACCGCGAGATGGAACAGACGCTGCTCGTCGGTGTCCCGGCCCTCCTTGCGCCCGGGCAGATAGCCGAGACTGGCCGGAGTCACCCACTGGGCGCCTGAGACCTTGCGCCGGTTCTTGCGGCTCAGTCGCTTCGGATCACGGAAGTATTTGGGGCCGGTGACGGCGGCGAAGATTCCGGTGCCCAGAGCAGTGGCCGCACCCATCCCGCCGAAGGTCAGAGCGGCATCGGCGAACCCCGAGACCAGGGCCAGTCCTCCGGGCGCCGCGAACCCAGCGGTCACGGCGGTGCCGGCGGCGGTGCCGCCCTTGAACAGGACGCTGGAACGGAAGAAGTTCCGGCTCATCCCACCAGTGAGCATGATCGCGCTCGGCGCTCCGGCCGTGTAGCGGTATCCGCGGGCACTCCAAGCGCGCAGCACCGCCTCGTTGACGCTGTCGGGCACGAGCACCCGGTAGATCGGCGCGGTCTTCCCGCATTCCCTCTTCCACAGCGATTTCCACTCAGACACCGCTTCACCTCCACGCGTGTGGGTCACGCTCTTGGCCCTGTCCTGGCGGGCCATCGGCTGCGGGGAATGCGAACAGCCACACCCTCCGCTGTGTTCGGGAACCCGGTCGGTTCCCTTGGACGCACAGTCTAGAGGGTGTGGCTGGATCAATCCTGAGTCCTGCTCGGCGCTGTCAGGCGCCGGCGTCGACCAGAATCGGAGTCGGACCCGGACTCAGACGCCCAACTTGGCGAGGATGAGGTCCTTGGCCTTTCCGGCATCGGCCTGTCCGCGGGTGGCCTTCATGATCGGGCCCATGAGCGCGCCGATGGCCTGCATCTTTCCGCCCTTGATCTTCTCGACCACATCGGGGTTGGCAGCGATGGCCTCCTCGACGGCGGCTTCGAGTGCCCCGGTGTCCTCGACGATCTCGAGATCGCGGGCGGCCATCACCTCGGCGGGATCACCCTCGCCGGCGGCGACTCCAGCCAACACGTCCTTAGCCAGTTTGTCGTTGAGTTTGCCTTGGCCGATGAGGTCGACGAGTCCTGCCACCTGAGCGGGGGTGACGATCTCGGTGGGGTGCTTGTCCTCCTGGTTGGCCAGGCGGGCGACCTCACCGGTCCACCACTTGCGTGCATTCGCGGGCTTCGCACCGGCGGTGACGGTGTCCTCGATGGCTTCGAGGAGTCCGGCGTTGACGATGTCGCGCATCTCCAGGTCGGAGAACTTCCATTCCCCGAGGAGGCGGCGACGCTTCTGCGCCGGCAGCTCGGGCAGGCTCGCCCGCAGCTGGTCGACCCATTCGCGGGACGGCTGCAGCGGCACGAGGTCGGGCTCGGGGAAGTACCGGTAGTCGTCGGCGTCGGACTTCGGTCGTCCCGAGGAGGTCTCTCCGGTCTCCTCGTGGAAGTGACGGGTCTCCTGGACGACCTTCTCCCCCGCCTCGAGGAGGGTCGCCTGGCGGGCGATCTCGAAGCGCACTGCGCGTTCGATCGAGCGGAAGGAGTTGACGTTCTTCGTCTCCGTACGGGTGCCCAGCGGTGCCTCGGCATTCTCCCGCAAGGATACGTTGACGTCGGCGCGGACATTGCCCTGTTCCATGCGGGCTTCGGAGACATCGAGGGCGCGGAAGATGTCCCTCAGGGTCCGCACATAGGCGGCGGCCACCTCGGCGGCCCGCTCCCCCGTCACGGTGATCGGGTGGGTGACGATCTCCACGAGCGGCACACCGGCGCGGTTGTAGTCGACGAGGGAATGGTCGGCGCCCTGGATGCGGCCGGTGGCCCCTCCCACGTGGGTGTTCTTGCCGGCGTCTTCCTCCATGTGAGCTCGCTCGACGGGGACGGTGACGATGGTGCCGTCCTCGAGCTCGACCTCGACCTGTCCTTCGGCCGCGATGGGCTCATCGGACTGGCTGGTCTGGAAGTCCTTGGGCACGTCCGGGTAGAAGTAGTTCTTGCGGGCGAACCGGCAGGTTTCGGCGATCTCGCAGCCGAGTGCCAGACCGATCTTGATCGCGTACTCCACCCCCTTCTCGTTGACCACGGGCAGGGAGCCGGGCAGCCCGAGGGAAGTGGGGGTCACGTTCGTGTTCGGTCCGCCGCCGAAGGTGTTGGGTGCGGCGTCGAACATCTTGGTCGCGGTGCCGAGTTCGACGTGGACCTCGATGCCGATGACCGGATCGTATTTCTTGATCGCGTCTTCGTATTTCACTTGGCGTTCAGTCCTTCCGCGAGAGTGTCGAGCACGCGTCCGCCGGCGGATTCGAGTGCGGCTTCCAAGGGTCCGGCCACCTCGTAGAGCTTGACGTCCTCACGGGCCGGAGCCAGGATCTGGAAGCCGACGGGCAGACCATCGGCCAGGCCCGCGGGCAGGGACAGTCCGGGAATTCCGGCGAGGTTCGCCGGGATCGTCGCGACGTCGCCTAAGTAGAGGGCCATCGGGTCGGCGGCCTTCTCCGCGCCGAACTTCAGTGCGGTCGTCGGGGCGGTCGGGGACACGAGGACGTCTGCCGCAGCGAAGGCCTTCGCGAAGTCGTTCTGGACCAGGGTGCGGATCTTCTGCGCCGAACCGTAGTAGGCGTCGTAGTAACCGGCCGACAGGGCGTAGGTGCCGAGGATGATGCGGCGCTTGACCTCATCACCGAAGCCTGCAGCACGAGTGGCCGACATGACGGTCTCGGCGGTGACGGGACCGGACTCGGGTTCGACGCGCAGGCCGTAGCGCATGCCGTCGTAGCGGGCGAGGTTCGACGACACCTCGGAGGGCATGATGAGGTAGTAGGCGTCGAGGGCGTAGGAGATCGACGGGCAGTCGACCTCGACGATCTCGGCACCTGCGGCGGCAGCGGTTTCCAGCGCTGCGGTGAACGCGGTGCGGACTCCGTCCTGGTATCCCTCACCGGCCAGCTGCTTGATGACGCCGAGCTTCTTGCCCTTGAGGTCGCTGGTCTGGGCGGCGGTCAGGAATCCGCCGACCTCGTCGGGCAGTGAGGTCGAGTCGAGCGGATCGTGTCCGGCCAGCAGTTCGTGCAGGGCGGCGGCGTCGGCGACGTTGCGGCCCATCGGTCCGACCTGGTCGAGGCTCGAGGCCATGGCGATGATGCCGAAGCGCGAGATCGACCCGTAGGTCGGTTTGACGCCGACGGTGCCGGTGAACGCGGCGGGCTGGCGGACGGATCCGCCGGTGTCGGTGCCCACGGACAGCGGGGCCTGGAATCCGGCAAGCGCTGCGGCCGCGCCGCCGGAGGAACCGCCGGGCACGTGGTCGAGGTTCCATGGGTTGCGGGTGTTGCCGAAGGCCGAGTGCTCGGTCGTCGATCCCATGGCGAATTCGTCGAGGTTGGTCTTGCCGAGCACCGGCAGTCCGGCGGCTTTGACCAAGGTGTGCACAGTCGATTCGTAGGGCGGAACCCAGTTCTCGAGCATCTTCGACCCGGCGGTCGTACGCGTGCCTTCGGTGACGACGAGGTCTTTCAGCGCCACCGGAACGCCGGCCAAGGCGTGGACGTCCTCACCGGCGGAGCGCTTGGCGTCGACGGCCTTCGCGGTCTCCAGGGCGAGTTCGTCGGTGACGGTGATGAAGGAGTTGAAGTCATCCTCGGTGGCGGAGATGCGGTCGAGGTGGGA
The DNA here is from genome assembly GCF_000583215.1 of Brevibacterium sp. VCM10. Taxonomy (NCBI): domain Bacteria; kingdom Bacillati; phylum Actinomycetota; class Actinomycetes; order Micrococcales; family Brevibacteriaceae; genus Brevibacterium; species Brevibacterium sp. VCM10. The sequence continues at coordinate 494 of NZ_JAJB01000041.1, read as the reverse complement.
CTGCGTGACGTCGACGGAGGAGAACTCGCCGGACTTCAGTCCTGCGGCGAGTTCGAGGGCGCTTTTGTTCGTCAGTTCGGTCATCTCATTCCTCCCCGAGGATCTGCGGGACGAGGAACTTGTCGTCCTCGGCGGCCGGGGCCGAGGCCAGTGCCTGTTCGCTGGACAGCGTCTCACCCACGATGTCGGGGCGCATGACGTTCGTCAGCGGGATGGGGTGGCTGGTTGCGGGCACATCGTCGCCGGCCACTTCGTTGACCCTGGCGACGTTTCCCAGAATTGTGCTGAGATCACCGGCGAGCGATTTCAGCTCGTCCTCGCTCATGGCGATCCGAGACAGTGAAGCCAGATGCTCCACCTGTTCGGGGGTGATTGCGGAAGACTCCGTCATTCCCTGCCTTTCATCGTCGTTTTCACTCGCCCCCAGTCTAGTCTCTCCGCGGGGCGCCCTCCCGAAGTCCCGCTGTGACCTTCCCCCATTACTACCTGACGGC
>NZ_JAJB01000040.1:0-28020 GCF_000583215.1 Brevibacterium sp. VCM10 | reverse complement strand
CGTCGGGTAGCAATTAGGGGGTGAGGGTGGCGAAGAGGTCGACCTTGTTGCCGTCGGGGTCGGAGACGACGGCGTAGCGCTGACCCCAGAACGCGTCCCAGGGTTCGTGGACGATTCCGGCCACGGGGTCGGAGTTCTCAGCGCCACGGCCGGTGAGCCGGGCGAATGTCGCATCGACCGCCTCGGCGGTGGAGCAGTCGAAGGCCAAGGACATCGTGTGTCCGCCCGTCGGCCGGGTCCATTCGGGGTCGATGCCGAGCATGACCGCCTCGGTGTCGAGCAGGACCCGCAGGGACCCGGAGGTGAACTCGGTGTGCGGGGCGTCCGGGCCGCCGTCGGCGAGCTCGAGGCCGAGCGCGGAGTAGAAGGTGATGGCGGCGGGCATGTCTGCGGTGATGATGGAGATCGCGTCGAGTTTCATGACTTCAGACTATGCGGACGGTTGGTGGCGCGGCTTGAACGAATCGGCCACGGTTGCGCGGCCAACGCGGCGTTCTCGCTGCCCTTGGGTGGGCGAAGCGGTCACTTTGAGTGGGCGAAATGGTCACGTCCGCAGCGGTTTCGCGCGACCGTTTCTCCCACTTGGTGAAGCGGTTCGCTCCTCAGTCCTGCAGGTACGGTTCGAAGACGGAGCGCAGCTGGGGCGTGAGCGGGGCGGGCTTCGCGGTCTCGCGGTCGATGTGCACGAGCACGCAGTCGTGGTCGAAGACCTGACGCCCATCCTGGTCGCCACGGGTGTTGACGGTGAACGAGGAGTTGCCGAGCTTCTTCACGGTCACCGTCATCTTCAATTCCGGGCCGTACATGACGGGAACGAGATAGTCGATGGTCTGACGGGCGACGAGCAGACCTCCGCCGGTGATGTGACCGGCCCGGATCTCGTGCATCCAGCGCACACGGCATTCCTCGATGAGGGTGATCATCCGTGCGTTGTTGACGTGCCCGAGCAGATCCTGGTCCGACCAGCGCACTTCTGGTGAGAGTTCGAAAGTGGCCATGACTGCCTCCGTGAGCTGATTGGGAACGATGTCTGAACGATCGTTCCATAGTTAACCAGTTTGCGTGCGGCCACGGAAATCTCGCGTCTGCCGTTGCCGGGAAGACTAAGCTATGGAGCGAACGCAGGAGTCCGGGCGCGGCAGTCTGAGCCGGAAGTGAAGGGACGGGTCGGTATGGATTCGAAGAACGCACTGGTCATCGAAGATGATGACGATATCCGCCGGCTGCTCGAGGTCGTTCTGGAACAGAGCGGATACACCGTCGACTCGGTGGCGACGGGCAAGCTCGGGTTCGAACGCTTCGATGAGGTCGAACGCACTCTCATCACCGTCGACCTCGGTCTGCCCGATATCGACGGTCTTGAACTCCTGCGGCAGATCCGACCCCGCACCGTGGCGACGATCGCGGTGATCAGCGCCCGGGCAACCCAACGAGACAGCGACGCCAGCGTCGAGGCCGGGGCCGATGCCTTCCTCACCAAACCCTTCAAACCACGCGAGATCCGCGAATTCCTGCAGGCGATGGACACGGAATGAGTCGGACGCGCTGATCGCTCGGTTCAGCGGCTGTCGTCAGGCCGCACCGGCGGAATCTCGGAACCGGCGGAATCTCGGTACCGGCCCGGATGAGCGCCGGCCCGGACCTCAGTGCTGGCCGCGGGTCGGCAGGTCGAGGAAGCGGGCGCGGATCTCGACGATCGTGTCGTCTCCGACGCGGGACAGGCGCGGCAGTGCGGCGCGGGCGGCATCGAATTCCCGGCTCTCGACCAGCGTCGTGAAGTCTTCGGCCGCGACCTGCAGGCGGCGTGCCCCGACCATCGTCGACGCCACCCGGATGCTGGCGATCGCATCGCTGATTCCCAGCACATCCTCGGCGGCCACGGCCTGCTGCAGGTTCGCCAGACGGCGAGGCCAGATGAGGGCGAACCGGGACACGATCTCCACGGCGTATTCGTCCCTGCCTTCGAGCTCCTCGGCGAGTTCGGTGAGGCTGCTCTGGTCGAGCAGCGGAACGACCTGCAGCGCTGCCGGGGTGAACGTCGAGGTGACGAGCACGTCGTCGGCGTTGCGTTTCGTCTTCGCCCACGAATTCCGGCCGGTGACCATGCGGGCGATCGCGCGGGGATAGTAGAAGTACGTGAAGTACACGTAGACGAGATACCCCAACCCCAGCAGCACCGAGGTGGTCCGACCGATGGGTTCGGGACCCCAGCGTCGGTAGAGCGGACCCCACAGAGCGTAGGGGAGGATGACGAACACGAGCCCGGTGAGAACGATGATCCAGGTCGCGGCGTCGCTGACGAAGCCGAAGAATCCCTGGGCGATCGCGACGGCGGTGACGATCGGGATGAGCAGAAGGTTGAGCATCATCAGCCACGGCTGGCTCATGAAGTAGTGGATCTCGACGAACCCGGGAAACCTCAGGGCACGGCTCTTGCGCAAGGCGGGCAGGTTCGACGCGCACTCCATGATTCCCTGGCCCCACCGGGTTCGTTGGGTGAGCAGCCGGCGGAAGTAGGGCAGCGCCTCCTGGGACACGTGCGCCTGCGGGAAATAGCCGTTGCGGAAGCCGCGGGTGAGGATGTTGAGTCCCAGTTCGTAGTCCTCGCTGAGTTTGTTGCCCCACGGCTCCCCGTGGTCTTCGGTGAGTGCATCGAGGACGGTCAGCCGGGTGAACTGGCCATTGCCGCCCATGCCGACGGTGCCTGTGGTCACGCGCAGCTGCTGCATCGCCGAATTCGACGTGCGGAACTCGATGTCCTGCATCCGGACGAGGAATCGTCCGAGGAGGTTGAGATACCAGCCGCGACCGGGGCGTGGCTGCTTGTCGCCGCGGTTTTTCATCCACACTTCGAGCTGGGCCGCGCCGAGGGTGTCATCGCCGAAGCCCGCCGGGCCCGAGAGCACGGCCAGAGCATTGTCGGAGAGGAACCCGTCGGCGTCGAGGACCCCGATGACCGCACGAGCACGCTCGTCAGGATCAGCACCGACGTACTCGGACACCGAGAGGTACGCCGCATTGAGCGCCTTGCCCTTGCCTGTCCGGGCTTCGGGCAGAAGCCGGGAGATGAGATGGGTCCGGTCGTCGACGTCCATGATGTCGGTGACGATGGCCGCGGTGGAATCTTCGCTGGCGTCGTCGATGACCCAGATGTGCGCGGTGGGGAAGGACGTCCTTGCGGCCGAGACCGTCTCGGCGATGACGGATTCCTCATCACGGCAGGGGATGAGGAAATGCCAGGTGAAATCCGTCGGGTCGCCGGGGTCGACGGCCTTCTGCCGGACATAGGCGATGAGCAGCAGGCTGACGTAGGCCAGTGAGAGAGAGGCCGTGATCGTGATGGTGATGAGCGCGATGTCGAACCACCAGTACTCGCCGAGGCGTCCGAAAGATCCGGAGAAGCAGAAGATGTAGGCCGCGAGCACCCCGTAGACGAGGGACAGGATCACCGCGAGCGGTCCGATCTGCCTCGTCGAGGATCGGCTGTCATGTCCGGTCACGGTCGGGTTCCTTCGACGGGGGAGGGGATGCGGACGCTGAAGACGCTGCCGTGACCTTCGGCCGAGGACACCGTGATGGCACCGCCGTGCGCGTCGACGATGCCTTTGACCAGGGCGAGCCCCAGCCCGACGCCGCGCTGACTCGATGCCTGGGCCGCGGCGCCGCGGAAGAACGCGGTGAAGAGCTGGTCGACCTCGGCGGCGGGGATCCCCGCACCGTCATCGACGACGTCGAATCCGGAACCGAGCGCATCGGACTGCGTCCTGACGGTGACGCGATGGCCGCGCCCGGAGTACTTGATGCCGTTGACCACGAGGTTCGTCAGCACCTGCCTGATGCGCTGCGGGTCGGCCGTGAGCATCGGTTGTTCCGTTGCCTCGACGGCGAGCTCGACTCCCTGGTCGGCGGCCGTCGACCGCAGCTGCGCGACGACGTCGTCGATGAGCGGGGTGAGTTCGAACTCGGTGATCTTCAGTTCGAACCGGTTCGACTGCGTCTGCCGGGTGCGCAGAATGTCCTCGACCATCGTCAGCAGCTGATCGGAGTTCCGCTGGACGACGGTCAGATAGGATGCGATCGCCGAGGCGGCCGCGGGGGAGCCGTCGTCGAGTTCGTCGAGTGCGAGCTCCGTATAGCCCATGATCGACGTCAACGGGGTCCGCAGCTCGTGGGAGACCGAGGCGAGGATCCGTTCGCGGGCCCGGATGAGCTGCTGAGTGGCCGTGACGTCCTGGGTGGTCACGATCGTGTGCGGCGCGATGCTCGGATGCCCCTGCCAGCCCACCGCCGTGACCGACAAGGCCAGCTGTTCGCCGTCCTGTGGGCCCACCCAGATGAGTTCATCGGAGAACCGTTCGCCCCGGCGAGCACGTGTCAGCGGTGAGTTCGACGGGGGAATGCGAGTGATCCCGTCGGCGCAGAACATGTCCACCTCGTCGACGGCCGCGTCCATGGCGCCAGCGGCGACGGCGTCCGCCGGGGAATCCTGCTCGCCTGTCATCCGCGCCACGGCGGCATTGAGGTGAGTCGTGAACGCCGGATTCTCGAAGACCGTCGTGCCGTTCTCGTTGAGGACCTTCACCCCGACGTCGACGCTCGCCCCGGTGCCTCGCAGCAGGGTGCTCGTCCTCCGCAGATCTCGCGTCAGATCCCGCTGTCGATCGAATGCCGCACTCAGGCGCAGATTCGTCGAGCTCAGACGCGTTTCGAGACCGATGATCATCGCGGAGACGAGGATCACGGCCACCGGTTGGATGAGCGCGAGCACGATCCGGGCGGCATCGACGGGCCGTTCACCGTCGAACAGGCTCACCGGTGTGAGGGTGATGAGCACGGCCGCCACGGAGATGAGGGCACCGCGCGTGCGGAAACTCGTGACGAGCCAGACGACCGGGGTGAAGGCGAGGATCGACAGGACTCCGCCGTCCGGGTAGGTGGCCCACCGGCACAGGCCCAGGGCGAGGAAGTCGAGCAGCGGGATGACGAGGTTCGGCACCCAGGCTCGGGAGAACTTCTCCGAATACACCGCGCCGAGCGTGGCGACGAGGAGCAGACCGGCCCCGGCCAGGATCGACTCATCGGCGACCGCGGAATCCGGTCGCAATGCGCTGAGCAGGGCTGCGCTCGCCCCGAGCAGGATCGCGAACGAGACCTGGTGGATGATCGTGAAGGCTTTGGTATCCCCGGCGACGAAGCCGAGGTAGGCGATGCGGGCGAGCCGGTTCACCGTCGATCCGCCGATCGCGTCGAACTCGTGGGGACAGAGCGCACGACAGCCGCCTTTCGCCGCTTCCGGGAGGCCCCGTCTCTTCCGAGGTCCTTGAGGAAACTATAACCGCGCTCAGCCGCGACGGCGGACGATCTCCTCGTTGACGGCTCCGACCACCTCGTGGAGGTCGCCGATGATCGCGTAATCGGCACGCTGGACCATCGTGGCCTCCTCGTCGGTATTGATGGCCACGAGCGTCTTCGCGCCCTCGATTCCGGCCATGTGCTGGATCGCTCCGGAGATCCCGCAGGCGATGTAGACGTCGGGGGAGATGCGGCTGCCGGTCTGGCCGACCTGTTCGGTGTGTGGGCGCCAGCCCAGACCCGTGACCACACGAGAGACGCCCAGGGCCCCGCCGAGGTGGTCGACGAGTTCGAGGACTTCGGCGAATCCGTTCTCCGAACCGACCCCGCGACCGGCTCCGACCACGGACTTGGCTGAGGTCAGTCCGGACGCATCATCGGCGGCCTCGACCTCGGTGCGCTGGACACGGGTGGCCAGGTCCGCCTCGGCGACGGTGAGGTCATAAGCGATGATCTCCGGGGTTACCGGGGTCGTCTCTTCGGGAGTGCAGGCGTGGCCGGCGATCGTGAGCACCTGCAGATCCCCGTCGAGGCGGAGGCGTTCGAAGGCAGTGCCGCCGTGGACCTGACGGAGCAGCCCGTCTTCAGCGGCGGCGATGACATTGGCGGCCATGCGGGCACCGGTGCGCACGGCCGCATGAGCCATGAGCTCCATGCCCCGCGGGGTGCCCGAAGCGAGCAGTGTTCCGGACTCCGGAGTGACGTCGACGATCGCCTGTGCCCACGCCGCCGCCGAATACTCCGCGAGATCCGGATGCTCGAGATGGTGGATGACACCGACCCCGAGCCGTCCCAGCTCCTCCACGGCGGAATCGCTGAGTTCCCCGATCACCACCGCTTCCGTGCTACCTGACGGGGGCCCAGATACCTCGCGCGAGGTTGCTGCGCCGCCGTCAGGTAGTAATTGGGTGCGGGCGAAGGTGAGGGCTTCGGCGGAGGTGAGTGTGACCTCGCCTGCCGGGTCCAATTCGACGAAGACTAGGGTCATGGCCGGATCACTCCGATCTCTTCGAGCACATCGACCAGGGCGGGAGCCGCTTCGGGCCCCTCGCCGAGGATGGTCACCGAACTCGCCTTCACCTCAGGCAGTTCGAGCCGGATGCGGGGGCTGCCCGTCCCAGGTTCCGGGGCGTCATATTCGACGATCGGGGCCTTCTTCGCCTTCATCCGGCCGGTGATCGAGGGATAGCGCGGATCGACCCCGCCCTCGTGGGCGGCGACGACGGCAGGCAGGTCGAGTGAGAAGATCTCCGTTCCCGCCGGCCCGATCCCGCGCGCGTCGATGCGGCAGGCGCTGCGCTCGCCGCCTCCGCTGCTCCCGGCGCTGGCACCCGCGCCGGCACCGCCACCTGAGACACCCAGAGTCTGGATGTTCGTCAGCACCGGGTACTCGAGGTCGTAGGCCAGGCGGATACCGACCTGGAAATCGCCGGTGTCGGCGGCATCGTCCCCGGTGAGGACGAGATCGAAGGTCTGTCCCGCCTCGGCGCGATCGCGGATGACATCGCCGATGATCTGCGCGATGTCCTCGGGTGCGAACACGGACGGGTCTACCGCCTCGATGAGGATGCCGTCGTTCGCACCCACGGCCACGGCCGCTCGCAGCTGTTCGATCGCCTCGGCGGGACCGACCGTGAGCACGGTGACCGTCCCACCCGTGGCGGCCGCGGTCTGGATCGCGAGTTCGACGGCGCATTCCTCGTGCGAGGACATGGTGTGGCCGAGCCCGGAGTCGTCGATCCCGGCACCGGTGGCATCCAGGGTGACGGAGCCGGCGATATCGGGGACGCGTTTGATGCACACGAGGATGTTCATCTCATCTCCTGATGCGCTCGTTGTCGGGGTCGAACAGCGGCGTCGAATCGACCGATGCCACCGTAACGGGATAGAACTCCTCCATGTACACGACCTGCAGACTGTTGCCCAGAACCGCCTCGGCGGGTGGGAGGAACGCCATGAGCACGTGTCTGCCCAGGCTGGGAGCCGACCCCGCCGAGGTGACATAGGAGGTCCGGCCGTGCCCGTCGATCAGCGGATCGCCGTCGGCAGAGACGATGGGTTCCCCGCCGAGCATGTACCGCATCTGACCGCTGGCACTCGTGTGATCGTCGACGGTGAGTGAGCACAGCACCGCCTTCGGCTCCTCCTCGCGGTGGCGCAGGTGGGCGGCCCTGCCGATGAAATCCTGGGACTTCACCTTCGGTCTGCTCATCCCGACTTCGACGACGCTGCGTTCGGAATCGAGCTCGGCCCCGAACGCGCGGTAGCCCTTCTCGATCCGACCGGTGGTGCCGTAGACGCCGAGACCGACGGGGATGAGTCCGTGACCTCGGCCGACGTCCATAAGCGCATCCCAGAGCTTCAACCCCGATTCCATCGGCACGTAGAGCTCCCAGCCGAGGTCGCCGACATAGGAGATGCGGGAGGCGAGCACTTCGAGCGAACCGATCTCGATGACCCGGGCGGTGCCGAATCCGAACCCCTCATGGGAGACATCGGCGCTGGTGAGCTCGCCGAGGATGTCCCGGGCTCGTGGTCCCCACAGTCCGATCGTCGTCCACGAACTCGTGAGATCGGCGATCTGCGCGCCCGTATCGGGCAGGCGGTCTGCGAACCATTTGAGATCGACCATTCCGTGGGCGGCGCCCGTGACGACGCGGAAGCGGTCGTGTGCCAGTCGCATGATGGTCAGGTCGGAACGGAACCCGCCGTTCTCATCGAGGATCGGGGTGTAGACGACCCGACCGACGGCCACATCCATCTGCGCCAGGGCGATGTGCTGGACCGCGTCGAGGGCGGCGGGGCCGAACACGTCGAAGATGACGAAGCTCGAGAGGTCGACGAGTCCGGCGCGCCTGCGCATCGCCAGGTGCTCGGCATTGATGATCGGCGACCACCAACGGGAATCCCATTCGGCGCTGCGATCCATCACCGCGTCGCCGAACTCATCGAGCAGTCCGGCATTCGACTCGAACCACTGCGGTCGCTCCCACCCGCCGGCTTCGAAGAACACCGCCCCGAGATCGACCTCGCGCTGCCACATCGGTGAACGGCGGACGTCGCGATCGGAACTCCACTGCTCGCCGGGATGGACGATCCCATAGGTCTTGTTGAAGGCCTCCGAGGTGCGCGCCGTCACGTGGGCGCGGGTGCGCTGGTGAGAGTGGAAGCGTGCGATGTCGGCACCTTGCACGTCGATCTCCGGCAGGCCGTTCGTCATCCATTCGGCCACGGCCCGACCGACGCCCGGCCCTTCCTTCACCCACACGGCCGCCGCCGACCACAAGCCCTTGACCTGGGGTGATTCGCCGAGGATGGGCGCCCCGTCGGGGGTCAGCGAGAGCAGACCATTGATGGCATAACGGATCTCGACGTCCGGATTCGACAGCACTTCGGGCATGAGTTCGACGGCCTGTTCGAGCTGCGGATCGAAGTCCTCGTCCGTGAACGGCATCTCCGTGGGGGAGAGCTTCGCCGCCTCGATCGAGGGGATCTCATCCGGGTCGTGGAGGATGGGCCGGTGGGCATAGGAGCCGATCTCCATATCGGAGCCGTGCTGACGCTCGTAGCAGAAGGTGTCCATGTCCCGCACGATCGGAAACGAGATCTCACCGGGACGTTCGGCCAGCTGCGGGACGGGTCCGACGCTGATCATCTGGTGGACCGCCGGAGTCAGCGGGATCGCGGCACCAGCCATGGCCGCGATGCGCGGAGACCACACACCGCAGGCGACGAGGATGCGGTTCGTCGCGATCTCACCCTTCGTCGTGTGCACGGCCGTGATCTGCCCGCCAACGACTTCGATGCCGGTCACCTCGGTGTTGGGCGAGACCGTGAGCGCACCTGTCGCTTCGGCGGATTCGCGCATCATCGTGCCCGCCCGCACCGAATCGACGACGCCGACCGTCGGGGTCCAGAACGCGCCGAGGATGACCTCGGGATCGAGGAACGGCACCTTCTCGGCGACCTCGGCGGGGGTGACGAGGGAGGATTCGATGCCCCACGCCCGTGCCGAGGCCATGCGCCGCCGCAGCTCTTCCATGCGCTCTTCGGTGCGGGCGACTTCGAAGCCGCCGGATTCGGTGAAGACGCCGAGGTTCTTGTATTGGCGCATGCTGTCGAGGGTGAGGTCGGTGATCTCACGCGAGTGATCGACGGGGAAGATGAAGTTCGAGGCGTGTCCGGTCGAGCCGCCCGGGTTCGGCAGCGGGCCCTTGTCGACCTGGACTATATCGGTCCACCCGAGCTCGGCGAGATGATGGACGAGGCTGTTGCCGACGATGCCGGCTCCGACAACGACGACGCTGGCCTGGGCGGGGATGGAAGCCATGAGCAGGCTCCTCTCTGAAGGCTTCGTCGCCTTCACCGGCATTGTTGCGAATTATGCAACGATGCGCGCTATGTGGAACTGCGTACGATGATCGTCCTCCGCCGAGGCGGGAGTGTCAAGAGGTTGTCTGTGCCGTCTTCGTCGGGTCGAGTGAGCGTGTTGAGAGCGGCTTCAGGGGTGACCGGCGAGGCTGCCGTCAGCGCGTCCGTGCCGAGCTCGCGTGGTTCAGCGTTGTGAATCAGTGTTCGCGCCACCCGAGACGGGCGGAGATCTCGGCGGCCGCCTGTGTGAGCAGGCCTCTGGCAGACGTGACCTTGTCGGTGGTGAACCGGAAGCTCGGTCCCGAGGCCGAGATCGAGGCGATGACGTCCCCGTGGGCATTGCGCACGGGAGCGGACACCGCGGTCAGCCCGACCTCGAGCTCATCGATGACGAGCGAGAATCCGGCGGCGGCCACCTCGGCGACCTGGGTGAGCAGCTGGGGAACCGAGGTCACCGTGTGCGGGGTGTAGCGGGTCAGCTTCGCCCCCAGGGTCTCGCGGATGCCGTCCTCGCTCAGGCCCGAGAGCAGGACCTTGCCGTTGGAGGTTGCGTGCAGCGGAATGCGCTGACCGACCCAGTTGTGACTCTGCACCGACGACGTCGACGAGGCCTGGTCGAGGTAGAGGGCTGCGCCGTCGGAGAGGACGGCGACATTGATCGTCTCACCGGTCGCCTCGGCGAGCATCTTGGTGATCGGGCGGGCCTCCTGAGCGATGTCGAGGCGCGCGGTCGTCGCCCCGGCCAGACGGAGGATGGACAGGCCCAAGCGGTATCGGCCGCGGTGGTGATCCTGTTCGACGAGTCCGCGGGCCTCGAGGGTGGAGACGATGCGCGACGCCGTCGATTTGTGCACCCCGAGCTCACCGGCGATCTCGGTGATCCCGGCGAGCCCGGTGCGGGCGATGATCTCGAGGATCGTCACGGCCCGATCCACGGATTGGACGCCTCCCGAGCCCGCTTCGCTGTTGCTCATTTCGAAACTGTAACTCACGACGCGCAACCCGGCCAGAGTCTCAGGGCGTGGGGTAGGGTGAGTGCGGTCGGTGGGCCTCGATTCCGCCGACCCCCTTTCCCCGACGGAGCTGAGCACGATGAGCAATGGGACCCAGTCGATCGACCGGGCGGCAGAGATCCTGTCGTTGGTTGTCAGATCCGACGAACCGATCTCCTACACCGAGGTGGTCGACGAGACCGAATTGGCTCGGTCGACGGTCTCGCGCCTGCTCTCCGCACTCGAGCGCAACGGTCTCGTCGAACGCGACGGTGAGGGCCTCTATCGCGGCGGATCGCTGTTCGCGACCTATGCCTCCCGCTTCGACCGGGTGGAGAACCTGGTCTCCGCGGCCGATCCGACCCTGCAGCGCCTCAGCGAAGAGACCGGGGAGACCGTCAACCTCGCCATGCCGGGCCCCAAGGGGGTCGTCCAGGTCGCTCAGGTCGACTCGACCTTCGTCCTCGGGGCCACGAACTGGGCCGACGTCGAGGTGCCGCCGCACTGCTCGGCTCTGGGCAAGGTCATGTTCGCCTACGACGTCATCCCGCTGCCGACCGGTCGGCTCGAACGGCGCACCGAGAAGACCCTGGGCTCACGCAAGGAGCTCACCGACGATCTCGACACGGTGCGCGAACGCGGATTCGCCATCGTCCACGAAGAATTCGAGATCGGCCTCGACGCTCTGGCGGCACCGGTGTTCGGCATCGACGGAGACGTCGTCGCGGCCGTGGGAATCTCCGGGCCGACGATGCGCATCGCCGACCACCACGACCGCCTCGGCGCAATGCTCGTCGACGAGGCGGGACTGCTCTCGCGCAGCCTCAAGCGCAAGGTCACTCACCGGTAGATAGAGCGAAAATAGGTCACTTTCGGATACTTTTCGGCGCTGAAAGTATCCGATGGTGACCTGGATTCGTGTGGCCGTGTCCGATTGCGACCTATTCTCTGACTGCAGTGGCTGCTCACCACGCCGTCGAGACCTCTTCGGCGCCGCCGAGGGCCGCGAGCTGCTTGCGGCGCCAGACCTCGGTGTCCTTGATCTGATTGAACGTATAGATGTGCAGACCGGCGATGCCCATGGCCGGGTCGTCGAGCACCGGGCCGATCTTGTCGAGGAACTTCCGCGGGTTGTAGCCGCCTGGCTTGGCCATCCGCGTGAACGTCGCCGTGTTCTTGCGCAGGAATCGGGTGGACTCACCCACCCCGATCTTCGTCGCGACGCGGGCGAGCTTCGCCAGCTCTACCTTCCCGGCGATGCCGAGGACCAGCGGCAGCTCGATGCCGCGCGAGCGCACCCGGGCCACCCATGAGGCGACAAGAGCCGGATCGAAGCACAGATTCGACACCAGGTGCGTGGCGTAGTCGCGTTTGTCCCACATCGCCTGGACGGTCACATCATCGGGGATGATCGGGTGCGATTCCGGATAGGCGCTGACGCCGATATGGCGGAACGGGGCGGCCATGGAAGAGAGATCGACGAGGAGGTCGTGGGCTCCGACGTACCCGCCGGCCGGGGGAGTGGCGTCCCCCGCGGGGACGAAGATCCGGTCCACAGCCGCCTCGGCGAGGCGATCGACGATCTCCGTGAGCTCGGGTCTGCCGTGGATCATCCGTGCGGCCAAGTGGGGCACGGCGCGGAATCCCAAAGCCTGGAGCTGTTCGGCCGTGGCCAGCGTCGCCTCAAGCGTCAGTCCCGTCGACGCGGTCACGGTGATTTCGCGCCCGGGTGCGACGTACTCTTCGATGCGTTCGACGATGCCGGCCGTGGGCAGAACTTCATAGCGGGCGGTGCTCAACAGCGTGCGCAGGGTTGACTGTGACATCCTCGTCTCCTTCTCGGAGGTCGATTCATGAAACTCGCAAGTGCGAGTTCCTTGCGTCCCGGTGCCTTCGATCCTACACTCATTGTACCCATGATATGGGAATTGAGTTCCATAATATAAAACTGTGCGAGCAGGGGGAACACCATGGACAACAACGTCCCCACAGTGGACCAAAGTGACAGGCAAGTCCCGATCAACCTACGTCAGTCCGGCCCGACCCCGGTCGAAATGCTCATCGACACCCGTGTCCGCAAGTCCCCGTACTGGGAACTGTCCATGCAGCAGGGTTGCTGGCGGGCGTCGATCTACAACCGGATGTACCACCCGCGTGGCTACATCCCCCGCGACGAGGGCGGGATGATGGCCGAGTACCAGTCCCTCGTCAACGATGTGACCCTGTGGAACGTCGCCGTCGAACGGCAGATCCAGGTCAAGGGTCCCGACGCCGAGGCGTTCGTCAACTTCGTCATCACCCGTGACGCAACGAAGATCCCGGTGATGCGCGCCCGCTACGTCATCCTGTGCAATGAGGCCGGCGGCATCCTCAACGATCCGATCCTGCTGCGGGTCGGCATCGACGAATTCTGGTTCAGCCTCTCCGACACCGACCTCATGCTCTGGCTGCAGGGAGTCAACGTCGGCGGCCGGTTCGACGTTACGATCTCTGAGATCGACGTCGCGCCCGTGCAGGTCCAGGGCCCGAAATCCGTCGACGTCATCGCCGACCTCGTCGGGGAGGAAGGGCGCACGCTGCCCAGCTACGGACTCATGGAAGCCCAAGTCGGCGGGCGTGACGTCATCATCTCCCAGACCGGATTCACCGGTGAGAAGGGCTACGAGATCTACCTGAAGGATGCGACGAAGTACGCCGAGGATATGTGGAACGCCGTCCTGGAAGCCGGCGCGCCATACAACCTCAAGGTCGTCGCCCCCAGCCACCACCGCAGGATCGCCGCCGGCATCCTCTCGTGGGGACAGGACATGGACTTCGAGACACTCCCGTTCCAGGTCAACCTGTCCTACCAGGTGCCCCGGAAGAAGGAAGCAGACTATATCGGCAAGGCCCGGCTCAAGGAGGTGCGCGATCTCATCGAGGCCGGTACCCCGCCGTATCGCACACAGCTGGTGGGTCTGCTGATCGGCGGCAAACCGATCACGGACTACGCGCCGGACTTCTGGCTCGTCTCCGCCGCAGCTGATGGCGAGGCCGTCGGGTATGTGACCTCGCCGTGGTATTCGCCGGAACTCGAAGCGAATATCGCCATGGCGCACGTTCCGGTGTCGGCAACCGAGCTCGGCACCGAGTACTGGGTGCATCTGCCGGAGCCATTCGCCGATGCTCCCGGAGTCCCGGTTCGCGCCGAGGTGGTCGAGATGCCGTTCCGCCCGAGCGTCAACCCCAACCAGCGTGAGCGTCTGAAGATGCGCGGCCTCGACGCCGCCGTCTGAGCCGACTCCCGCTCTCGAGACCGAGCGCGGTCGCCGTTGCTTCGAGCCGGCGGCCGCGTTCGCATCCCACACCCGCAGCGGCTGTTCCTGCAGTCAGCAGAGCACCCCTCACCGTTAGTGACGCCTCGCTTCGATGCAAAGGGGTGATCTGTCGCTGACGGTGAGGGGTGCTCGTAACGGTGCGAAGTGCGACTGGCGGTGACGGATGCGCCTGGGCCAGCCGGACGCCCGCGATCACTTCCCGCGCAGCGCCTTGACCTTGGCGAGCAGTTCGTTCTCGGCGTTCGGGCCGGCCTTGACTCCGCGCGGCAGGCGGAACATGAAGACGATTCCGATGAGCAGCCACAGGCCGAACATCGCCCATGACTGCCAGGCGAGCTGTGCGGAGACCGGGGTGATCGGCAGGTAGAGGACGAAGAGGACGAGCGTGAGCACGGCTGCTATGACACCGATGGCGAAACCGGAGTTGCCCTTGCCTCCGATGCGCAGCGGTCGGTCCATCGCCGGTTCGCGCTTGCGCAGGACCAGGAAGGCGACGCTGACGAGGAAGTAGGCGATGACGATCGCAGGCGACCCCGCATCGACGATCCAGCCCAGCGCCGCCGAGCCGAGGAACGGCGCGAGGGCTGACAGCGCCCCGATGAAGAGGATCGCGTTGACCGGAGTGCGGTAGCGCGGGTGGAGCTTGCCGAACCAGGCCGGGATCATGCCGGCCACAGCCATCGCCCACATCAAGCGAGACGAGCCCATGAGGAACGCGTTCCACGAGGTGATGATGCCTGCCAGGCCACCGGCGATGACGATCTTGCCCCAGACGGCGGAATTGAACATGGCCGCCAGCGCATCCGCAGTGACGAGGTCATGCGTGGCCAGGTCGGAGGCGGGCATCGCCAGAGACGTCATCCCGATGACGATGACGTAGAAGGTGATCGCCATGAGCACCGAGACGACGACGAGCTTGCCGATCTTCGCCGGCGGCAGGTTGATCTCCTCCGCCGACTGCGGGATGACATCGAAGCCGACGAAGAGGAACGGCACGACCGCGACGACGGCGATGAAGCCGGATCCGCCGCCGGTGAACAGCGGTTGGGTGTTCGCGGCCTCGCCGCCGGTGAAGCCGCCGGCCAGGAGCATGAGGGCGACGATGATGAGGAAGGAGACAACGAAGGTCTGGACGAGGGAGGCGATCTTCACGCCGCGGATGTTGATCCAGGAGATGATGATCGCAGTGACAGTGCCGACGAGCGCCCAGGTCAGGTACACATCGAAGTCGGCGATCGTCCACAGCTTGACGAACTCGAGGTTCGGGAAGAGGTAGAGGGCGGTCTTCGGCACGGCGACGGCTTCGAACATGACGACGCTGATGTAGCCGCCGGTGATCGCCCAAGAACCGAAGAGGGACACCTGCGGTCCCATCGCCCGGATCAGGTAGTTGTGCTCACCGCCGGCGTGCGGCATGGCGGCCACGAGTTCGGAGTACACGGTGCCGACGAAGCACATGATGATGCCGCCGACGACGAAGGCGAGGATGGCGCCCAAGGTGCCGGCGCCGGACAGCCATTCGCCGGTGAGCACGACCCAGCCGAATCCGATCATCGCGCCGAATCCGATGAACAGCGCATCGAGCGAGCCGAGGGCCTTGACGAAGCCGTGGCCACGATCCGTTGGTGCTGCCTGCGATTGACTCATGAGTACCTCGAGACTTCTGTGTGGATGGACGAACAGATACTGGGCCGTGCCGCCGGCGTGAGCCGAATCACGGCAGTTCCGATAAGGCAGAGTAGCAGGATTCTGACCGTTACCGGTGAGTTGTCTGCCCGGGACGCCGAACCGTTGCGATGGTGCTACATTTCGTCAGGTGCACAGCTCACATCGCGCAGCGATCGTCCGCGTCATCGCGGGCTACACGGCAGCACTGGTCACCGGAACCACTCTGCTCATGACCCCGGCGGCCACCGTCGCCGACGGCGGCATCTCACTGCTCAAGGCGCTCTTCACAGCCACCTCGGCGCTCAGCGTCACCGGACTCGTCGTCCTCGACACCGGTCAGGATTTCACGCTCTTCGGTCAGATCGTCATCGTCTGCCTCATCCAGGCCGGCGGCCTCGGGGTGCTCCTGCTCACCGCACTGCTCGCCCTGCTGCTGGCCGGAAAAGCCGGCCTGCGGCTGCGACAATCCGTGGCCTCGGAGACGAAGAGCGACGCGATCGGCGGCGTCAAGCCGCTCGTCCTGCGCATCACGGCACTGACCGTGGCGACGGAGCTCGTGGTCGCCTCGGTGCTGTTCTGCCGGTTCTTCTTCCACTACGACGAACCCGTCACGACCGCGATCTGGGATGCGATCTTCCATGCGATCTCCGCGTTCAACAACGCCGGATTCGGGCTGCGTCAGGACAACCTCGTCGACTATGTGGCCGACCCGTTCATCTGCGGTCCGATCGGGCTGGCGGTCATCCTCGGCGGGCTCGGCTATCCCGTCCTCATCGAACTCTTCCGCCGGTACCGGACCCCGCTGAAATGGGGTCTGACGACGCGCATCATTGTCGTGCTCACTCCGGTTCTGCTCATCGGCGGAACCGTCTTCATCGCCGCGATCGAATGGAACAACGCAGCGACGATGGGCCACTTCGATGTCTGGGGGAAGGTCCAGGCCGCGGCGTTCCAATCGACGATCACGCGCACGGCCGGGTTCAACTCGATTGACATCAGCCAGATGCACACGGCGACGTGGTTCGGGATGGACTTCCTCATGTTCATCGGCGGCGGACCGGCGGGCACGGCAGGCGGCGTGAAGATCACGACGATGGCCGTGCTCGCGGCCACGACGTGGACGGAGATCCGCGGCGGCCGCGCCGTGACCCTGTTCGGCCGCCGCATCTCCCGATACGTGCACCGGCAAGCGACGACAGTCATCGTCCTCGCCCTGGGGTGGGTGCTGCTCGCGACGATGGTCATCCTGCTCTGCGACCCGAGATTCGGCCTCAGCCGGGTCCTCTTCGAGGTCATCTCGGGATTCGGCACGGTCGGTCTGTCGACCGGGATCACCGCGGATCTGTCCGCGCCCAGCCAGATCGTCCTCATCCTGACCATGGCGCTCGGCAGGCTGGGACCGGTGACCGTGGCATCCGGCCTGGCCCTGCGTGAACGCCCCATCCGCTACGAACTGCCGAAGGAACGGCCGCTGATCGGCTGAGGCCGCCGGGCCGGAGAGGAAACGACCATGAACGAGAAGAAGAACTGGATGGCGCGGTCCGCGTCGTTCTTCACCGGCGACCCTTCGCCGCTGGCGAGGGACGGTGCGGTGGCCGTGATCGGGCTCGGCCGCTTCGGCGGGTCACTGGCACGTGAGCTCGCCGAGCATGGAGTCGAGGTCATCGGCGTCGACCGCGACGAATCGGTCGTGGCCGAGTTCGCCGACGTTCTCGCCCATGCCTCCCGCGCCGATGCCACCGACGAGGTGGTGCTGCGACAGCTGGGCATCGACGAGGTCTCCCGCGTCGTCATCGCCATCGGCAGCGACCTCGAGGCGAGCATCCTCGTGGCATCGCGGATCCTCAAGCTCGGCAATCGGCACATCTGGGCGAAGGCGATCAGCGAAACCCATGCGGAGATCCTCCACCAGCTGGGCATCGGCAACGTCATCAGCCCCGAGAACGATATGGGTCGTCGGCTGGCCCACCTGATCAGGGGGCATATCTCGGACTTCCTGCCCATCGACGAGGATTTCGTCCTGGCACGCACCACTCCGCCGGTGCGCACGACCGACGTGCCATTGGCCTCGCTGGGGCTGCGCTCGACGTATGACGTCACGATCGTCGCGTTCAAACGTCGCGGCGGCGGCCACTGGGACATCGCCGACCGGGAAGTCACCCTCTACGCCGACGATGAGATCCTCGTGGCCGGCAGCCCGAAGAAGGTCGAAGCGTTCAGTGAATTGGACAAGGACGCCGACGCTTAGGCCGACGTCCTCGGGCACATGGTATTCCCGCGCCGAGGCGGGCCATGAGGTTTCAAGGGTCTCTCCCCGAGGCGGCCCCGGAGTCGGGTGCGTACGCTCCGGGCGCTGGTGCGGGCTTCAGTCGCCGAGGTCGACGACTTCGAACTCGAGGAGATTCGCCTGCTCGGAGACCGGGGCTTTGCCGGTCGATTCGTGCGAAGACGAGCGGCCCTGCTTCCAGGTCTCGAAGTCCTCCTTCGTCGCCCATTGGGTGTAGACGAAGTACTGGTCTCCGCCGGCGACGGGGCGCAGCAGTTGGAAGCCTTCGAAGCCGGGAGCCCCATCGACCGAATGCTTGCGCTGCGCGAAGCGCTTTTCCAGTTCCGCGCGAGCTGGTTCGGGGACGGAGAGGGCGTTGATGGCGACGACGGACATGATGGCTCCTTCTCATCAGAGGCAGTGGTTGTCGGTGAGCAGCTGGCTCACCTCGAGCCTACGACTCCGACCCGAATGCTGTCTGAGGAGTCCGATTGATCGCCCGCAGAGTCTCAGAACCGGTGCTGTGCACGATTCCAGTATCTGGGTATCTGGGTATCTGGGCGCGCGAACCCTGCCTGTGCCTGTATCTGTGCCGAGTTTCGGACGATTCGTGCGGGGGCAGCGCCCGAAAACCGTCACACATCGTCCGGAACTCGCGGTGCGAACGGTACTTCTGCTGACCTGAGTCGTGTTCAGGTGTCCGACTGGTGGGTAGGGTGGCCCACTACTTGCCGTCGTCGACCTCGAGCTGGGTGAAGTCCAGCCCGGGAGAGTGGACGTCGGCGGCGCGGCGGATGCGTTCGGCGGTGAGTTCGCTGATCGTCGGGAATTCGGCGTCGCCACCTGTCGTAGCCGGGCCATCTGCGTCTGCTGCGGCCAGGCCGTCGGCGTCTGTGTCGGCGTCGCCGGTCCGGCCTGTTTCGTCACCAACTGCCGTCACCACGGCCCTCGCAGTCTTCGACCGCAGCGGCTCCGGGGTCTGCACGAGCACGAATGATCGCGCACCTGCGTCGCGCGAATTGGCCTCCATCACGGCCTGCGCCGTGGTCCCGGATCCGGCGAAGAAGTCGAGGACGATGGCATCGGGGTCGAAGAACGTCTGCGAGGCCACGAGCGCCTTGACCAGCTCGACCGGCTTCGGATAGCTGAACACCCCCGCCAGACCCAGCGGCTCCAGATCGTTCTGCCCGCCGAGCGCCTTGATGATCGAGTACATCTTCGAACTCGCCTTCTCCGCCGGCGTCACCCGTACCACCGCGTGCTTGCCCTCGGACCCCCACGGCCGGAGGATGTACTCGCCCGATGCCAGCTTCGCGTCCACCTCGGCGAGTTTCCCCTTGCCTTTGACGGCGACGATGTCCTCATACATCAGCCGCCGCTCGGACCCGCGCGCATACCGGCCGAAACCGGCGCGCAGCACATCGGTTTCCACGAGCATCCGCCTGCCGTCGATGACCTCGAGCTTCGCCGGCGACTTCTTCTCCGTGAGGAACGGCCCGACCCGGCTCGCCTCGCGGGCCCAGACATGCACATAGTCGTGCCCGCGCACGAAGGAGCGCGCATTGCCCCCGCCCTTGGCCCGCTGATGGATGAGCGTGCCCAGCGAATTGTCCTCACCGAAGATCTCGTGCCCGAGCAGCTGCGCCCACGCGCTCTCCTTGTCGTCGAGATGGAGGAACAGCACCCCATCGTCGCGCATGAGCTCGCGCGCGAGCAGCAGTCGCGGGGTCATGAATGACAGCCAACTCGCGTGATCGTGTCCGTGATCCTTGTAGGTGTGCGTGTTGCCCGTGTTGTACGGCGGATCGATGTAGACGACCTTGACCTGCCGGCGGTGCGTGGCCAGCAGCGCCTGCAGAGCCGGCAGATTGTCCCCGACGATGAGCAGATTCTCCCGCGGATCGGGAGCGACGCTCGATCCGTCATCCTTGCGCAGGTGAGGACGGCGGGCGCCCTCGCCGAGGTGGTGCTCGGGTCCCTCGTCACCCTCGCTGAGGCGGGGCTCCCGCTCAGGGATTCCCTCGCCGAGGTGGTGCTCGGGTCCCCGTTCACCGGGGCCGGGCCCGGTGTCGGCATCCGCGATGAGGCGGTGGCCGAGGGCGAAGGCGGCGGCCTTGCCCGGCCACTCCAAGACGGTCGTCATCCTTCTCCTTCACCCCGAACGGTGCCAAGATTGCTGTATGAGTATTTCACGAGTGGCCGTCGTCGGTGCCGGCATCCTCGGTGTCGCCGCCGCCCGCGAAGTCACCATGAGGTTCCCCGCCGCCGAGGTCACCGTCTTCGACAAGGCCGAGACCGTCGCCGCACATCAGAGCGGTCACACCTCCGGAATCGTCGACTCCGGACTCGATCAGACACCCGGTTCGGCCGAAGCCGACCTCACCAAGCGGGGCCTCCAGCTGCTCATCCCCTATATGGCCGAAGCCGGCGTGCCCTACCGGGAATGCAGCCAGCTGCTCATCGCCCAGAACACCGACGAAGCCGAACGCCTCGAAGAAATCTTTGCCCGTGCCAAGGACAATGAGGTCCCCGGCGCGCGACTGCTCGAACGCCACGAGATCGGAGCCGTCGAACCGGCTGTCAGGGGAGTCCTCGGACTCTGCTCACCCCATGCGGCCGTGGCTGACTTCTCGGCGCTCACCGCGGCGCTCGCCTCCGACGTGCGCGGCGCCGGTGGGACATTCCGCTTCGGCACCGAGGTCACCGGCGTCGACGCCATGAGCAACGAAGTCCGACTGCGTGGGCGCCCGGTCCCGGCCGGTGGCACGCAGGCGGGGGATGGGGCCGCAGCCTCGGACTCCGGCGATGGCGCCCGGGGTGAAGGCACTGCCGACGAACAGGGCGAACGCGATGATGCGGCCGGCCCCGACGCTCGCGGCGCAAAGAATACCGACGCCCGGGACAGTCGCGACGAACAGGTCCGCGACCGGCCGCGCACCTACCGCGGGGAGGAAGGCCGTGAACCCGTCATCGGCATCGGCGACGAGCTGCGCGATCGCTTCGGTGGGCAGGACTGGTTCAGACAGGCCGAATCGACGATCGGCGAGTGGACGCAGAAGGTCTCCGACGCGTGGGCGAACCGCGACGGCTCGCGTACTGGTGGTGCAGGATCGCGCGCTGGTGACACACCCAGCAAGTCGCGCCGCGACGGCTCGGTCCGGGACGCTCCAGCCGAGGAAGTGCTCGGTGCCTTCGACATCGTCATCGTCTGCGCCGGCCTCCAGGCCGATCGCCTCGCGACCGCCGCGGGGCTGGATGCCGAACCGAGGATCGTGCCTTTCACCAGCGACTTCTATCGGATCCCTGCTGCTGATACAGACGCCCCCACCGGCACCGAGGTGGTCCGCGGCATCATCGGATCCGTTCCCGACCCGCAGGCCCCGTTCACCGAAACCTCGATCATCCGCGGACTCGACGATGGGCTCATCCTCGGACCGAACGCCTTCGTGGCCCTCGGCCGCGAAACCTACGACCGCCACGGATTCGACCTCGCCGACATCGGTTCGACCGCCAGATCCAAGGGATTCTGGAAGTTCGCCGCCCAGACAGCGAAGACAGCGGCCCGCGGAGCCAGGCCGCTGGTGAGCCGGACCGCCTTCGTCGACGGAATCCGCCGCTTCGTCCCCGAGCTCGACCCGACCACGGTGGTCCCCGGAACCCGCGGAGTCCGCGCTCAGGCGATGACCGCCGACGGCGAACTCATCGACGAACTCACTGTGACCAGGCGCGGGAGGCTGACCATGGTCAGGTCCGTGCCGAAGTGGGCGGCCACCTCGGCGCTGGCGATCGCCGAGACGATCGTCGATCGGGCCTTCGAGAACTCGGCCCGTTGAGGCCAACCTGCCATCCTGTGAAAGGGATACTGCTCGTGAGCGAAAATCGGCAAGTCCCCGCGCTGTGTACGTGGATCGAAAACGGTCCTGACGAAAGCTGGACGCTGCAGGTGGATCTTCCGGCCTCATCCATTCCCGCCGAGGCGGCTCCCGAGGACGGACAGGAGATCTTCGTCGACCTCAACGGCGTCACGAACAGACGGAATGTGCCGGGCGGAATCATGGTCCGACGCCCGGCCGGGGACGAGGGCGGCGACAGTGTCGACGGTGCCGGCGCGACGCGGTATTCGATCGAACTGGCGGTTCCGCGGGGGTATCGCGGGGCGTTGCGCTTCCTGCCCGTGCCGCGAGGACTCCAGGTCGCCGACCGTCCGACCTGGCTCGATGTCCTCGCGAAGGGTTTCGTTCCCACCGGTGATCACGGCCTGCGCACGGTCACGGAAATGCGTCGAAAACAGGTCCTCGAACTCGCCGCACCCGATGCCCGGCCCGTGAACTGGACCGGTGGATCCAGAGCGGGCGCTGGCACGAGCGGAAGGGAGGAGGAAGGACGGTCCGACGTCGACGAACAGGTCATCACCCTCGGATCCGCGCCGAGGTGGATCTGGACCCACCGACCGCAGCGGGGCCCCGCCTCGGCGCCGGTACTCGTCGTCTTCGATGGGGAGAGGTTCATCCGCGGGGGACTGCTCGAGGCGATCGACGAGTTGGTGTCTCCGCCGTCAGCGGTCATCGCCATCGACCATGCACCCGTCGGGGACGACGGCCCCGATGAGGACGCGGCCGTCGGCCAGCGCGCCGATGACCTCGTGATGAATCCGCGGTTCTGCGACGACGTTCTCGCCCTCGTTCGTCAGACGGCACCGGAGGTCCCGGTCCGTACGATCGTCGCGGGCGCCTCGTACGGCGGACTGGCTGCGGCGTTCTTCTCCCTGCGACATCCGGAAGCGTTCCGCGGAATCTGCCTCTCGCCGTCGTTCTGGGAATCCGACGACCAGGGAAGCCGGATCTGGGATCTCACGCCGAGCGGAGCCGACGGTGAGCCGGGCGGACTCGCAGGCGAGACGGAATCTCGGACGTTGGAAGAAGCCCGGACGACGACCGTCGCACATCCGACGTTCAGTGTTGACCACGGGATCCTCGAGACTGTCATTGCGGACTCGGTAGCCGAGGCGACCGAAGAGTTCGCTGCTCGCGGCATCGACTTCGCACCTCGGCCGTTCATGGGCGGGCACGAATACCTGTGGTGGCGCGAACTCATGCTCGTCCGCCTGGCCGAAGTCCTGGCGGAATAGCCCCAACGCTCGTCAGGCCTGGTCACGGGGCATCCGAAGTGGGGGAGCCGCCTCGGCGAGGGATTGAAGCACCGTCGATCGGTGCCCACGATCAGCCGGAATGGCGTTCGAGGAATTCGTAGACCTCGGTGTCGTCGACGCCGGGCACGGCACCGGGCGGAACCGCGGCCAGCAGGGACGCGTGCATCCGGGCCGACGGCAGCGCCTGGTCCTCCCACTTCTCGGCCAGATCGTCCGGGGCCTGCCGGCAGCAGGACGGATCCGGGCATCCGGACTGCGAGCGGATCGGTGACTCCCGACCTTCGAACCAGCGGACGTGGGAGAACGGGACGCCGACGCTGATGGCGAAGTCGCCGCCGGGCAGCACACGGGCTGTGCACCAGAACGATCCGTGCGGGGTATCGGTGTACTGGTAGTACGGGCTGAAGCGGTCGGCGACGCGGAAGACGGTGCGCGAGGTGAAGCGCTTGCATGCGAACTGTCCCTCGATCGCACCGAGCGGATCGGTGGGGAACGGCAGTCCGTCGTTCGAGTACGCCTTGTGGATCGTGCCGGAATTGTGGACCTTCATGAAGTGCACGGGCAGGCCGAGGTGCTCGGTGGCGAGGTTCGTGAACCGGTGGGCAGCCATCTCGTAGCCGACGCCGAACATATCGCGCAGATGCTCGACGGAGAGCACCCGCTTCTTCTTCTCCTCTTCGAGCATCGGCACGGCCGTGGACTCGGGCAGCAGGATCGCGGCGGCCAGATAGTTGGCCTCGACGCGCTGCTGGAGGAATTCGTGGAAGTCCTTCGGAGAGTCATAGCCGAGGACATGCGGAGCCAGGCTCATGAGCAGGTGCGACCGCGGATCGAAAGCGGCATCGGCATTGGGCAGATACAGGCGCTTGTTCGCGGTGTCCGAGATCGACCGAGTCGATTCTGGCAGGTCGGAGACGTAGTGGAGGCTGAAACCGAGCTTCTCGGCGATGAGCGCTGTCTGCCGCTGTGACACCGTTCCGGATTCGTAGCCGACGAGGTCGAGCAGTTCCGCGGCGGTGGCCTCGAGGTCGGCGAAGTAGTTGTTCTTCTCCCTCATTCGATCCCGCAGCTCCCGGTTGGCCCGCCGTGCCTCCTCCGGGGTAGCGGCCCGTCGCTCCAGAGCCTCGCCGAGCTGCCGCTGAAGACCCACGATCGCCTCGAGGGCATCGGCCGGCAGGGACTTGATCCGCACCTGCGGCAGGCCGAGGGAGGAGTACATAGGGGAGGCCTGATTGCGTTCGGCCTCCAATTCGAGGGCTTGACGCTCGTCGATCGGAGCGGGGTCGATGAGCTCGGAGACATCTGTCTTCAGCGCCTTCGCAATCGCGGCCAAGAGCGTGACAGAAGTTTCTCGCTTGCCGTTCTCGATCGTCGAGATCTGGGACGCCGCACGCCCCACTTCCTGCCCCAGCTCGTTGAGGGTCAAACCGTGCTTCTTGCGAAAAAATCGGATTCTTCTGCCGATGCTGAGCGGGTCGGTCTGTTGCTCTTCGCTCTCAACTTCCGCGCCAACGCTGTTCAAAGTGCCTCCCTCGGTTTCTGTGGGCTGGTTCACGCGATTGAAAAACAGTATGACAGAACCGTGAAATTTCTGAAACCGGAAATATCGAGATTATTCATCCGAAAAAACAATGCGAGAGCGCTTGCGGCCCCCGCAGACTGGATACATCAACAACCCCGAGAGATCGAGAAAGAGAAGGACAATGACTGAGAACACCACGCAGAACAGCTTGCACGATGCTGAAGCCATCCGCCGCGACTGGGCCACCAACGCCCGCTGGTCGGGAGTCGCTCGTGACTACGAGCCCGAGGATGTCGTCAAACTGCGCGGTTCGCTGATCGAGGAGCACACGCTGGCCCGTCACGGAGCCGAGCGCCTCTGGAACCAGATTACCGCCGGCGACATCCACTCCGGTGACTACGTCAACGCACTCGGTGCACTGACCGGCAACCAGGCAGTCGAGCAGGTCAAGGCCGGCCTCAACGCCATCTACCTCTCCGGCTGGCAGGTCGCCGCCGACGCGAACGCCGCCGGTCAGACCTACCCCGACCAGTCGATCTACCCGGCCAACTCGGTGCCGCAGGTCGTCCGCCGCATCAACAACGCTCTGATGCGCGCCGACCAGATCGAGACCTCGGAAGGCAACAAGCAGGTCGACGACTGGTTCGCTCCGATCGTCGCCGACGCGGAAGCGGGCTTCGGCGGCTCGATCAACGTCTACGAACTCATGCGGTCGATGATCGCAGCCGGCGCTGCCGGTGTGCACTTCGAGGATCAGCTCGGTTCCGAGAAGAAGTGCGGCCACCTCGGCGGCAAGGTCCTCGTCCCGACCTCGCAGCACATCCGCACGCTCAACGCCGCCCGCCTCGCGGCCGACGTCGAGAACGTGCCCAGCCTCGTCATCGCCCGTACCGACGCCGAGGCAGCCACGCTGATGACCTCGGACATCGACGAGCGCGACCAGCAGTTCGTCACCGGTGAGCGCACCGCCGAAGGCTTCTACAAGGTTCGCAACGGCATCGAAGCAGGCATCGCACGCGGACTGTCGTTCGCTCCCTACGCGGACATGCTGTGGATGGAGACCTCCACACCTGACCTCGAAGCAGCCAAGCAGTTCGCCGAGGCGATCCATGCCGAGTACCCGGACCAGATGCTGTCCTACAACTGCTCGCCGTCGTTTAACTGGCGCAAGCACCTCGACGATGCCACAATCGCGAAGTTCCAGCGCGAGCTCGGAGCCATGGGCTACAAGTTCCAGTTCATCACCCTGGCCGGCTTCCACGCTCTGAACTACTCGATGTTCGATCTGGCCCACGGCTACGCCCGCGAGCAGATGAAGGCATACGTCGACCTGCAGGAGCGCGAGTTCGCTGCCGAGGAGCGCGGATACACCGCGACCCGCCACCAGCGTGAGGTGGGCACCGGCTACTTCGATCTGGTGTCGACTGCACTCAACCCCGAGTCGTCGACCACCGCGCTGGCCGGCTCCACCGAAACCGCTCAGTTCCACTGAGCCGCGCCGGGTTTTCGCCCCGCTGACCAGCGGGGATGAGCCCACCAGAGACCCGGGGCGGATCGATGATGTTTTCACGGGGTTTACATCGTCGATCCGCTCCGTCACACCACAGACGCATCGAAACCCCGCCACGATCCCACCGGAACGCTCACTGTCACTGCGGAGCCGCCTCGGCGAGGATCACCCACAGACTGAAAGCCACATATTCCAGGCACACTACGACGGGTGAGGAGAAGCCCATGTCTTACATCAAGATCAACGCGCCGCTCGAAACCGGCTTCGGCACCGTCCTTTCGGAGCCTGCTCTGACGTTCATCGCCAAGCTGCACGACGAGTTCGCCGGCACCATCTGCGACGTGCTGCGCACGCGCCGGGCCCGCGCGGCCGAGATGAACGGCGGAACCCTCCCCCGTTTCAAGCCCGAGACCGCACGCATCCGCGCCGACCGCTCCTGGTCGGTCGCCGGATCCGCCGGCGCCCCCGGCCTCGAAGATCGCCGCGTGGAGCTCACCGGCCCGGTCACCGAGGATGAGGTCGTGGCGGCGCTGAACTCGCAGGCGAAGGTGTGGCTGGCCGACCTCGAAGACGCCACGAGCCCCACCTGGGCCAACGTCATCGGCGGACAGGTCAACCTCTTCCGCGCTATCCGCGGTCAGCTGCCCGGCGTCAACAACGACAACCAGCCGACGATCGGGCTGCGCCCCCGCGGTTGGCACCTGCCCGAGAAGCACCTGATCTACGTCGATGACAACGGAGCCGAGTTCTCGACCTCCGCAGCGCTGGTCGACTTCGGTCTCTACTTCTTCCACAATGCTCGGTACCTCATCGACAATGGTTCCGGCCCGTACTTCTACCTGCCGAAGCTCGAGTCCTCGCAGGAAGCGCGCCTGTGGAACAAGGTCTTCGTCCTGGCACAGAACATGCTCGGCATCGAACGGGGCACCATCCGGGCCACCGCTCATATCGAGACGATCACCGCAGTGTTCCAGATGGAAGAGATCCTCTTCGAGCTGCGCGATCACTGCGCCGGCCTCGAAGCCGCCGGCTGGGACTACCTGTTCTCCGTGGTGAAGAACCTGCGCAACACTACCGAGTACGTTCTGCCCGACCGCGAGCGTCTGACGATGGACCTGCCGCTGATGAAGGCCTTCACCGACCGCCTCGTGGCCACCTGCCATCGTCGCGGAGCACATGCGATCGGAACTATGTCCAACCTCATGGCCGATCACCCCGACCAGGAGTTCGTGGCCGCCGAATTCGAGCGCATGCGTGAGGACAAGGCCCGTGAGGCCTGGCAGGGCTTCGACGGCACCTGGGTCGCCGATCCTGCTCTGGTTCCCGCTGCCCTGGCCGTGTTCGACGCCGCTCTGGGCTCGCAGCCGCACCAGCTGGAGAACAAGCGCCCCGACGTACAGGTGACCAGCGAGAACATCCTCGACCGCACCGGCCTCGAGCCGATCGTGACCGAAGAGGGCGTGCGGGTGAACATCCGCGTGGCCATCGGATACATGAACGAATGGCTCGGCGGCAATGGGCACGTGGCTCTGGAGAACCAGCTCGAAGACGTGTCGACGGCCGAGATCTGCCGCTCGCAGATCTGGCAGTGGATCCGCCACGAGGTGACCCTGGACAACGGGCAGCAGCTGACCTCGCGTCTGGTGGAGCGCTACCTCGGCGAGGAGCTGGCGGGCATGGAGCGCCGCGCCGACGACCACTTCGATGAGGCCGTGGAGATCTTCCGCGAGACGGCACTGGGCGAGGAGTTCGCCGAATTCCTCACCATGCCGGCCTACACCGACCACCTGGTCGACCGGGTGTCCAAGACCAGCGAAGCCTTCGTCGCCTAACAATTACTACCTGACGGCGGCCCAGCAACCTCGCGCGAGGT
>NZ_JAJB01000039.1:0-2625 GCF_000583215.1 Brevibacterium sp. VCM10 | reverse complement strand
TGTAGGGAAGCGGCATTCGGTAGCACGCGTGGAACGAAGTGGTAGCAGGAGCGCGGGGATCCGGTAGCACCACTCCGGCACCCCGCGCTCCCAGCTTACGGTCACGCCGGACTATCGACCTCGGGTTGCTGTCGAGTCTTCTTCCGCATGTTCGGGCCATCGAGTTGGACGATCTCGCTGACAGATACCAGCCGGCTCAGGATTGACTCGGCGATGACGGCATCGTGGAGTGATTTGTACCAGTCTTCGGGGTCGAACTGGGATGTGACGATTGTGGCTCCGCGGCCTTCTCTGCTGGCAAGAATGTTCAGTATCTTCGCCGTCGTGTCCATCGAGATCGGAGTGGTCAGGAAGTCATCGAGGACGAGGACATCGCAGTTGCGCAGACTGTCGGAGAACCGCAATCCTCCAGGATCAGACGGTTGATAGACCGCTAACCGGTTCCCCAGATCATCAAGCCGCCAGTACGCGACGGTGTAGTCCTTCCGGCAGGCAGCGTTGACCAGAGCCTGGGCCAGATAGGACTTGCCGACACTGGTCTTGCCGAGGATGATCACGTTCGTCGCATTCTCAATCCAGGCACACGAGGCGAGCCGGTCAACAACGTCGCGAGTCAGCGTCCGGTCAGGTAGGTAGCGGACGTCTTCGACGCAGGCTGCAGGGTTCGGGGTGTGCGAGGCTTTGAGGAGTTTGTGGACGCGGCGTTCTGCCCGGGCAGCGAGCTCGATATCGAGAGCGTGGTGAATCTTGGCGGAGAACGTCCAGTCGTCGTAGTCGGAATCGTTGGCGATATCGATCACGGCTTGTCCGAACGCGGTCATGCGCAGTTGGGTGAACGTCGCCATGTCATCAGTGGTCAGGTGATTACTCATTGGTCGGAGCCTTTCTCATCGTTCGTCAGCGCCGTCAGCCGGAATTGGTCAACTCCAGTCAGGTGAGCACGGCTGGTATCCCGGGACATTGCAGGGACTGGGGCCGGTGATGGTGGTGGTGGTGTGACTGCCGGTCGTTGCTTGGCCTGAGCCCGAACAGCTGTCAGCTGGTGTTTGACCGCGGTGTAGCTGATCGGTCGGCGTTCATCGGCGCACAATGTTTGGCAGGCCTGTTCCAGTAAGGGCCGGTTGTCGCCTTTGCCCAGGGAGAGGATGTTCATGCAGGCTCTGAACCCTTGGGCTTCGATCTTCTTGGCATCCAGCAGCCGCGTGAGTGCTTCGACTGTGTTCGGTCCCGTCTTCGCGGCTTGGCGGAGGAAGTAGCCGCGAGTCCACAACCCAGCAGTCTTGCCTTGAGAGGCTGGGGCGTGGTCGGCGTCGGTGACATATGAGTGCTTCTTCGTCGCCACTCGGTGGCTGGCGATGATGTCGCCGGCGGCGAGGATGTCGAGTCGGGTGCCGATGATGCGCACATCCACGGTGGTGCCGACGAAGGCGGCGGGCACGGAGTATTTGATGGTTTCGATCTGGATGTGCCAGTCGCGGGAGACTTTCGCCTTCTTCCAGGTCACGTCCTGCCAGGGCTGGTCGGGCAGGCTGAGCAGGTCGTTTGCTTCATCGTCGGTGAACCAGTCCCGCCGGGATCGCGGTTGGCTGCGGAACGGGGTGCGGTCGTTGATCCACTCGACTCGGTCGGCGACAGCCGCGTTGAGGTCGTCTATGTCAGCGAAGTGCCGGTCGGCGAGGTAGTGGATGACCCAGTTCGTGACGATCTTGACGCCGGATTCGACGTTGGCTTTCTCCTTCGGTTTATAGGCCCGAGTCGGCACAGCCGCCGTGTTGTAGTGCTCGAGGAATCCGGCGTAGGAGGCGTTGACGTCGCGGGTCTTGTCGTACTTGCTGATCTGGTTCGACGCTGTTGAAGCATTGTCGGGGATGATGACTTGAGCGACACCGCCGAAGTATTCGAAGGCCCGTCTGTGGGCATCGCACCAGGCAGAGAGTTTCTCATCGAGGCACCCGTAGGCGAAGATCATTCCCGAATAGGGCAGTGTGGCGACGAAGATCGAGACTTTTGTGGCCGCGCGGGTGATCGGGTCGGTGATCCACATCGGGGTTCCGGCCCAGTCGACTTGCATCGTATGCCCCGGGATGTGAGTGATCGGGCTGGTGAGGTCGTGGGTGCGGACGTGTTCGGCGATGATCTGGCAGAACCGTTCGTATCTGTAGTGGCGTGCCGTTGGGGTGGGTGCTGGGGTGTTGAGGTAGCGGGCCCACAGCACTTTCAATGGTGGCTTCTTCCGCCCGATGCGAGCGTTGATGACGGCATCGATATTGATCGGGACGAAGTCCTCGTCGGTGTTTTTGCGGCCGTCGGTGAAGAACCGGTCGAGGTCGTCGATGGTGAGGGCATCGACTTGCTCCCTTGTCGTCAATGACTGATTCTTGACGATCGTGTGGGCTTTCGCGATCGCGCGGTGCGAGCATTGCGCCATCGCTTCGATCTGGCGGTAGGAGTATCCCTGAACGATCAGGGAAAGAATGAGCCGGTAGTCGGCCATGAGCAGGATTCCTTTCACTGTTCACGACTTCACTGTCGTGGGTGAAAGCAATCCTGCTCTACTGCTACCGGGTACTTACATAGCTGCTACCACTTCGTTACACAGGTGCTACCGAATGCCGCTTCCGAACA